>PLSJ01000414.1 GCA_003165115.1 Syntrophaceae bacterium
TCCTCGAAAAAGAGGCAAAGACCTTATCGTCGTGGGAAATGCGCCTGTCGACCGAGCCCGGAGAGACGTTTTTTCTCGAAGGGGTTTTCGCCAACGAGAAGCCCTTTGTTCCCAGGAGGCGTTAATGTCCATACTCTCCGCGATCGGAAACACGCCGATGGTGCAGCTCATGCACCTCAACGGCAACGCCGGGGCACGGATTTTTGTCAAGCTCGAGGGGTGCAACCCCGGAGGGTCGGTCAAGGACCGCCCGGCGTATTACATGATCACGCATGCCGAGGAGTCGGGGCAGCTCACCCGCGATAAGGTCATCTTGGAGCCGACCTCGGGCAATACGGGGATTGCCCTTGCGATGATAGCCGCCGCAAAGGATTACCAGATCAAGCTGTTCATGCCGGAGTGCGTAAGCTCGGAAAGACGCGTTATCCTGGAGGCCCTCGGCGCGGAAGTTTTGCTCACCCCCGCGAGCGAGGGGACGGACGGCGCCATACGGCGGGCCCACGAGCTCTTCGACGCGGAGCCCGGCAAGTACTATATGCCCAATCAGTACGATAACGAGAGCAACGTGCTGGCGCACTACGAGACGACCGGGCCCGAGGTATTCAGGCAGACCGGAGGCGAGGTAGACGTCTTTGTCGCGGGTATGGGCACGGGCGGCACGCTCATGGGCACGGGCCGGTATCTGAAGGAGCAAAAACCGGGCATAAGGGTGGTGGGCGTCGAGCCTACCCTCGGTCACGCGATACAGGGTCTCAAGAATATGCGCGAATCGATCGTTCCCAAGATCTATCATCCCGAGAAGCTCGACGAGAAGCTCGTGGTCGAAGACGGAGAAGCCTTTGAAATGACGAGGGTCCTCGCCCGGCGTGAAGGTATTTTCGTCGGCATGTCCAGCGGGGCGGCAGTGGTAGGCGCCCTGAGAACAGCCGCCTCGATGAAAGGCGGCACGATCGTCGTCATACTGCCCGACCGCGGGGACCGGTACCTGAGCGTCATGCAGTTCAGGTCGATCTGCGCGAAGTGTCCGCCTTGACCCCAATAAGGCGCTTTACGTTGCCTGTCTCCTGTCTCCCGAAAAAATGTCCGCTATCTTTTCTTTCGCTTCCCTTATCTGGCCGGGGCTGACGCTGTGCGCCCCTGCCGCGGTATCGGGCTCCGCGCCGAGGGTATGGATACGCTCCGGCAGGCGTTTCTGCCTCTCCATGCCCGGAGGCAAATCGGGCACGATGCCGATCGCCCGCTCGACGTCGTCCGGGAACTTCCCCGGGTCCGCCGTCTCGTAGACGACCGCCTCGGTCGGGTCGCCGCCTGACCGATAGAGCTCCACCGCCCGCCATCCGACCGAGCCGTGGGGGTCGAGGATGATCCGGTATTTCCCGAACACCTCTTTCATCGTCCTGTAGTGCTGTGGGTTGTCGACGCTTACCGAGAAGAGGTCCCGCCTCATCTCCTCCATGTCCGGCATCCTTTCGATGACGCCGGCCCGCACGACATTTCCCGTTGCGGGGTCCCGCTCGTCAACCATATGGCCGCCGTAAAAATCGACGAGTCGGGCCAGGTTGCTCGGGTGAGAGACAATCATCGCGGAAGAGGGCGATCGCCTGGAAGCGGACACCGTGTACGTGTTGCCGTACAGGAAATCGGGAAATTCGCGGTTTTCGTTCACGCCGCATATGATGCGGGAAAGAGGAAGACCCATGGCCTTGGCGATCACCGTGCCCATCATGTCGCCGAAATTCCCCGAGGGTATGCTCGCTATTATCGGACGCCCGTCGGCCGCAACCCTGGCGTACGCGAAGAAGGGGTACACGGCCTGAGGCAGGAGCCTCCCGAGGCTGATCGAGTTTGCCGAAGTGAGGCGGTCCGCGTCCCCGAAGGCCTTTTCCGCGAACGAGCGGTCCCCCAGGAGGTTCTTCGCAAGCGCCTGGCACACGTCGAAATCACCTTTTACCTCGAAGGCATGGACGTTCCCGCCAAGGGTGGTCATCTGCCTCCTCTGGCCTTCGCTCACAGCCCCCTTGGGAAAGAAGACGATATTATCGACATTGCTCAGACCCCACAGGGCGTGTGCGACGGCGCCCCCGGTGTCCCCGCTGGTAGCGACTATCACGACCCTCCGCAAGCCCCGCCTCTCCAGGAAATAATTGAGGATGCGTCCAAAAAAACGGGCGGCATAGTCCTTGAATGAGTAGGTGGGCCCTTTCGTGAGCCACATAATGGAGGTGTCTTCCGTCACGCGCTGCACTTCGGTGGGAATGGTCTCCTCCCGATAGGCGTCATCGAGGAGGCCGGCGAGCGCGGCGTCGGGAATCTCCGCCCACAGGTAAGGGCGCAGCACCTCGAAAGCGATGGCCCCGTAAGACATGGGCCCCATGGCCCTTATGGCGTCCATGCCGAGCTTCGGTATATCTCCCCTGTCCACCATGTAAAGCCCGTAGTCGGGTGCCATCCCCCTCAGCAGGGCTGTCTCGAAATCGGCCTTTTCCGCCCTATTATTCGTGCTCCTGTAGAAGATCTGCTTCATCACAGTCATAAAAATACACGAAGAACGGAGAGTTTGCAACGGAGAGTGCAAAACGGCGGCGCTCCGCGCAGATATGCGGGAGATTACGGGGAGATGGGCGCCCGCTTAACCCCCTTTTTCCGCCGCCAAATTCTTGTTTGACATTTTCTTCCCCTTCTGTGTAACATACCGTCTATGCATAAATTACTCGTTCTCCTCATTGTCCTCGTCCTTGTCTCGTGCAGCTGGCCTTTCGGCAAGAAAACACAAAACGCCCCCGTCACAAGTGAAAAGGGTGAGCTCGTCGGTCAGAGCGACAAGCCAAAACCGGGCGACGTCAGGCTGGTCGACGGCAAAGAATACATCTACGCGGGAAACCGCAAGTTCGGCATCAGTCCCGAAGAACCCCAGTACAAGTGGGTGCCCAAAGACGAGTATGCGCCGGGTGTTTTTGACTCCGTTGCCGGCCGGGTAACCGGCCAGAGCGCCGCGGACAAAAAAGAGCGCGCCGAGCTGCAACAGCGCATGGCCAAGCTTGAGTCGGACCTCAATCAGAAGAAGAATGGACCGCAGGCTACTGCCAATTCCGCGACCGGGGCCCCTCCTCCGTCCACGCGTCTCGTGGGTTACATCCAGGCGCCCGCCATCGCCTACCCTTCGCCGAAAATGAAGAGGCGTGTCCTCGTCCTGCCCTTGGCCGACACGACCAACTATAAAGAAGAGCATCTCGACGAGATGACCACCAAGAAGCTTATCGGCCGCCTCGAAAACTCAGGCGCCATTATTGTCGTAGACTCCCATACCCTGAATCTCTCCTCCGATCCCTCGTCGCCGGAAGTCATGAAAACCCTCAACGAGCTCTACGGAATTCAGGCCGTGATCAAGGGCACCCTCTCCGACGTCTATGCCACCACGTCAAAAATCGAAGGAGGGAGCGACAAGGAGGTATCCTTCGCCCTCGCCAAGATATCTCTCGATATCTATGACACCGAGACAGGCAAGGTGCTCCGCCAGATGAGTGCGAGGAACCCCTTCTTTCTCTCCAGGGAGAATGGAGACATGAGCTCGGAAAAGGCAAAGATAAAGGCGGTCGACCTCGCCATAGAGCTTATCGCCGACGACCTCCTCAGCAAGCTGCTGTCCCTTGACTGGCATGCGCGCATCGCGTCCGTCGAAACGGACAAGGTCTTCCTTAACGCCGGCAGGCTGTCGGGCCTTCAGAAGGGCGATATCCTGGAGGTATACTCCCCTGGGGCCCAGATCGTCGACAAAACGACGAGCTTACCCCTTGGCAAAACAAAGGGGATCTACAAAGGGGATGTGGAAGTTGTCGAGGTCTTTGGGGTCGATGCGTCGTGGGCGAAGATCACCAAGGCAGCATCCTTTGCCCCCACCGACCTCGTCTATCTGAAGCAGAAGTGACCGGGCGCTCTCTCCCGCTTTTGGAGATCTGACGCGTTGTTCCATCGCAGCCGGATTTTATCATACCGTTAGAATAAATCGGTGCAGGTGTTTTACAAAAAGCCATTGAAAAAAATTCTCGTTTGTTGTAGACTACCGTTATTCGTTTTCCCGCAGGAAATCAAAAGTTTTCCACATATGTTGAAAACATGTTGAAACTGATCTTATAAAAGGCGTGCCCAATGGACGACGTCTGTACCCAAATTAAGCTCCGCCTTGCGCAGATGGTAAGCGAAGACAACTTCAAAACCTGGATCGATCCCATCAAGTTTCTCAATTACAGCGATGGGCTTTGCTCGGTTGTCGTTCCCAACGCCTTCTTTCGGGACTGGATCGTCGAAAATTTCGAGCCCCTCTTCAGGGCCCTCTTAAAAGAAGTCACTCACGAAGAAGCGCGCATCGAATATCTCCTCAAGAAGGAAGAGGCACAGATCGAGAAGAAGAACGTCGCCCTCAAGAAGCAGCCGTCTTCATCTTCCGATGTCTTTAAGCAGAAATATACCTTCGACACCTTCGTCGTGGGCGCGAGCAACCAGTTTGCAAACGCGGCATGTCTCGCCGTCGCGAATAATCCGGGAAAGGTATACAATCCCCTTTTTATCTATGGCGGGGTGGGTCTCGGAAAGACACACCTCCTCAACGCTATCGGCAATTCGCTCCTTGCCCGCCAAAGTGCCAATACGAGCCGTATTTCATATATTACCGCGGAGGAATTCACCAACGAGCTTATAAATTCCCTCCGCTTCGAAAAGATGGAAGATTTTAGGAACCGTTTCCGCAAGATGGATGTCCTGTTGATCGACGATATACAGTTCATCGCCGGTAAAGAGCGGACCCAGGCCGAATTTTTTTATACGTTCAACGCCCTTTACGATAATGCGAAGCAGATCGTCGTGACCAGCGATAAATTTCCAAAAGACATCCCGAATTTTGAGGAGAGGCTCCGGTCCCGGTTTGAATGGGGCTTGATCGCCGACATTCAGCCACCAGACCTGGAGACAAAGGTCGCTATCCTCAACAAGAAGGCCGAATTCGAGAACGTCNNCAGGACGTCGCCTTCTACCTCGCCTCGAACATCGACCGGAACATCCGTGTCCTTGAGGGGTCTCTCATCCGCTTGAGTGCATTTGCCTCGCTTCGCAACATACCCATAACCATGGTCCTTGCGAAAGAGGTAATGGGAAATATCATCAGCGACAAAAAGAAGGAAATCACGATAGACATGATTACGAAGGAGGTCGCGTCATATTTTTCCGTCAAGGTTTCCGATCTGAGGTCCGCAAAGCGCGTAAAGTCGATCATGCTCCCCAGGCAGATCGCGATTTTTCTTTCGAGGAAATTGACAAGCAACTCCCTGGTGAGCATCGGTGAAAAATTTGGCGGCAAGGATCACGCTACCATCATCCATTCGATCAAAAAAATCGAAGAGGAGACGAAGGCAAAAAAGGATCTAAAAGAGACTGTGGACAAGATAGAAGTGCGGGTTAAGTCCACATGAGTCTACACTTTTTTCACAAAGGCGGCGATAGCTTACGATGTTCTTTTACCTTCTCTTTCAAGGGTAAAACGGGTTTTGCACAAATCAACATCTCTTATGATTACGACGTATAAGGAGATATTATGAATATAATAATAGAAAGAGGGCTTCTCCTCACACCCCTTACAAAACTCGTCAACATCACGGAACGTCGCTCCATCATGCCCATCCTCTCGAATATTCTCGTTGCTTTTTCGCGGGGAGGAATCGATATCTATTCGACGGACCTGGAGCTGAGCGCCATAAGCCACGTGTCCTACGAAGGGGACAGCGAAAAGAAGATTGTGGTCCACGGCAGAAAGTTTTTCGAGATATTGAAGGAAATGGACGCGGATACGTTAGACCTCGATATCGGCGACAACACGATGACCATGAAACAAAAGCAGGCTGAATTCGTGCTCAGCCTGCAAGACCCGGAAGAGTTCCCGGAGGTGAGGGAGATTACAGGCTCGGAGGAATTTTCCTTATCCGGCGCGACGTTCCTGGAGATGATAGAGAAGGTGGGATTTGCCATATCGTCGGACGAAACGAGATATGTACTGACGGGTATGTATATCGTCGGCTCGGAGGGGCTGATATCGGTAGTGGGGACGGACGGCTTCAGAATGGCCCTCTATCAGCAGGAGGTGGAGGGGGTAAAGGGATTTCCCGGCATTATTATCCCGAAGAGGTCGATTCTCGAGATAGGGAGGATGATCGGGGAGGGAGACGAGATGCGGTTCGTGGTGGGCGAAAAGCATGTCCAGTTCAACACGCCTTCGGTCACGGTGGTATCGAGGCTCCTGGAAGGGAATTTCCCCGATTACGAAAATGTCGTGCCGAGAAACAACACGAATACCCTGAAGGTGGACAAAACGCGATTTGTGAAGGGCTTGCGGAAAGTGGCAACGATCATCAGCAAGTCGGAGCCGATAAAGGTGACATTGTCGGAAGGCGTCATGGAGATCGAGACGGAATCGGAAATCGGTCACGCGAAGGAAGTACTCGATGTCGATTACAGCGGCGAGAAGCTGAACATGAATTTTAATATCAGGTTTCTCATGGACGTGGCGAGCCACATCGATGGGGAAAATATCATCATAAAGGCGCCTTCGACATACGGCGCGGTGCTCTTCGAGGAAGAGAAAGACGACCATTACAAAAATATCGTGATGCCCATAAGGGTCTGAAGTGAAAGAGTACGGTGCGGGAAATATAAAGGTCCTCGACGGGCTGAACGCGGTGCGCAAAGTGCCGTCCATGTACATCGGAAACACCGGTGTGGAGGGGTTGCATCATCTTGTGTACGAGCTTGTCGATAACAGCGTCGACGAGGCGCTCGAGGGACACTGTGACACGATTTCCGTTACCATCCATACGGACAACAGCGTTACCGTCGCGGACAACGGCCGCGGCATCCCGGTCGGCCTCCACAGCGACAACCTTTCCGCGCTCGAGATCGTGCTCACGAAGCTGCACGCGGGCGGAAAGTTCGATAAGGACAGCTATAAATTTTCGGCGGGTCTTCACGGCGTCGGTCTTTCCGTGGTGAATGCGCTTTCCGAATATCTTGAGATAGAGGTGCGCAGAGGTGGCAAAGTCTATTTCCAGCGCTACGAGCGTGGAGAGAAGAGAACGGAACTCGGGATAACCGGCGACACCGCAAAATCGGGCACGAAAGTGCACTTCTTGCCGGATGGGGCACTCTTCGATTCGATAGAATTCAGCTACGAGACGCTGGGCCAGAGGATGCGCGAGATATCTTTTCTCAATAACGGCATCCATATAGCCCTCAGCGACGACCGGAAGGCAAGGAAACAGGAGTTTCAGCACGCGGGCGGGTTAAGGGCTTTTGTCTCCTATTTGAATTCTAATAAGGCGCTCCTCGTCCCCGGATGCATATACGTGACGGGGACGAGGAGCGGCCTTGACCACTTTGAAGCCGCCATCCAGTATAACGACGGCTATAACGAGCACGTGTACAGCTTCGTGAATAATGTGAATACCCATGAAGGCGGATCTCATGTCGCCGGTTTCCGGTCGGCCCTCACCAGATGTATCAATAATTTTGCCGAGCACAGGAAACTGATCAAGGAAAACCTTTCGGGGGATGATGTCAAGGAAGGCCTGGTCGCCGTGATCAACGTGAAGATACAGAACCCCCAGTTCGAAGGACAGACAAAATCGAAGCTCGGCAACAGCGAGATAAAGGGCCTTGTCGAAACACTCATGAACCAGAAGCTCGCGGAGTATTTCGATCTCAACGAACACGTCGCGAAGGCGATCGTCGGCAAGGCGATAGACGCAAAGAAGGCGCGGGAAGCGGCAAAAAGAGCGAAGGAATTAATAAAGAGCAAGAGCGCCATGGAGACGGGCATACTGCCTGGAAAACTGGCCGACTGTCAGGAGACGAGCCCTGATTTCAGGGAGCTTTACATCGTGGAGGGGGATTCCGCGGGCGGTTCGGCAAAACAGGGGCGCAACAGAAAGACGCAGGCCATTCTGCCCCTGAAAGGCAAAATCCTCAATGTGGAAAAGGCACGAGAGGAGAAGGTGCTGTCGAACCAGGAGATTAAGGCCATTTATCTCGCCCTCGGCGTCAACGGCAACGGCATCGACAGCCTGCGCTACAAGAAAGTGATGATTATGACCGATGCCGACGTGGACGGCTCTCATATACGCACCCTTCTCCTGACGTTTTTTTACCGGAGAATGCCGGAGCTCATCGAAAAGGGATATCTCTACATCGCGCAGCCCCCGCTTTATAAGGTTACCGTGGGCGGCAAAGAACTCTACATGAAGAACGACGAAGAATTTGAGCAATTCGTCATGCAGAGAAGCATGGAAAAGATAAAATGCTTCATCCGGGACAAAGAGGTGGGGCGCGAGCGCCTCAACGAGGATATAGAAAATATCAGGCGCATCGAGAAATATTTTGCCGAGACGGGGCGGCTCGGGATAGAAAAGGTACTGGTTTTATCGCTCTTCAGGGCAGATATTTATAGAAGAGAAGATTTTGAAAACCCGGATAAGTTTCTTGCCCTGAAAGAGCCGCTGGCACGTGTCGGATATGATGCCGATATCTTCGCGGACCGCGAGCACAACCTTTACGCGCTGAATGTCCGGAACGTCAAAAGAGACCGCGAGATTGTTGTCGATTACGAGCTATGCAGCCGGGAAGACTACCGGGGATGTTACCGCTTGTACAAGCGGGTAGCCGCTTATTATGAGGACGAGGTAAGGATCCTCAACAAGGACGGCACCATCCGCTCCACCACCGAGGAAGAGCTCCTCGTGTTCGTCAACGAGAAAGGGAAGGAAGGCATTACCATACAACGCTACAAGGGCCTGGGTGAGATGAACCCCGAGCAGCTTTGGATGACGACCATGGACCCCGCACGGCGGACGCTGATAAGGGTCTCTATCGAGGATGCCATACAGGCGGACCAGATGTTTACGGTACTCATGGGGACCAATATAGAATCGAGGAGGGCATTTATCGAGGAGAACGCGGTAGATGTCAGAAATCTTGACATATGATGGTGATCGGTTTGACAGGCATATTGGGGAGCGGCAAGAGCACCGTCACCGCCTTGCTCAGAAAGCGGGGCAAGGAAGTAATCGACCTCGACGCGCTTGCAAAAGATAGTCTCAACTGGAAAGAGACCCAGGATGACATCGCGAAGGCTTTCGGCCCGGCATATGTCAGCGGCGCCAGGGTAGATGTGGAAAAACTGAGAGGGGTCGCCTTCACGAAAGAAAACCTGCGGGTGCTTGAGGCGATCATTCATCCACGGATAACGCAGGAGATAAGGAGGAGGCTCGACGTGCTTGAAAGAAAAGGCACGCCCATGGTTTTCATCGACCACCCCCTTCTTTTTGAAACGGGATTTTTCAGGAGACTCGACAAGATCGTCGTGGTCACCGCGGCTATGGACACCATCAGGGAAAGGCTGAAGAAGAGGGGCATGGACCCCGACGATATCGAGCGGAGGCTCTCCTTTCAAATATCATTAGAGGTAAAGGAAAAAATGGCAGACTACATTATCGACAACAATGGAACGGAAAATCGGCTCGAGGAACAGATCGACAGGCTCCTCGAAAAGGTAACGAACGGGGAGGTATCATAAGATGTATTTGAACGAGCTAAAGAAGAAAAAGATAGGCGACCTGACGCATATTGCGAAAGAGCTGACCGTGGAGAACGCAACGGGCCTGAGAAAACAGGAGCTTATTTTTGCGATTCTCCAGTCGCTCGTCGAAAAAAACGAGCTCATCCACGGCGAGGGCATACTGGAGATCCTCCCGGAGGGGTTTGGGTTCCTGCGGTCGACGGACTCGAACTATCTGCCCGGCCCGGACGACA
>PLSJ01000309.1:0-207 GCA_003165115.1 Syntrophaceae bacterium
TCGTCAACTGGGAGGAAAGGGAGAGCTGTATCCTGTGGGGTGACGGCGCAGGGGCGGTCGTCCTGACCAAAACGGACGCCGGCCACGAAGTCCTTTCCACGCACATTCATACGGACGGGGCAAACGGCGACACCCTCCTGATGCCGGGAGGCGGCTCGATGACGACCCCTATTTCGCACGAGAGCGTCGACAAGAAGCTCCACGTGC
>PLSJ01000309.1:319-8674 GCA_003165115.1 Syntrophaceae bacterium
CAGGCAAATATCAGGATCATCCAGGGCATGGCGAAGAAGCTGAAGGTGCCCGCGGAAAAGGTCTATATGACCATCGAGCGGTTCGGCAACATCTCTTCCGCCACCGTCCCGATCGCGCTCGACGAGGCGGTCAGGGACGGCACGATAGCCGCCGGCAAGCGCGTGGTCCTCACCGCCTTCGGCGGGGGACTCACCTGGGGAAGCAGCCTCGTGCAGTGGTAGCGCGGCGTGTGACGCCGATTTTGTCTTATCTCTTCTCCTCGCGCCGGTAACCGGCGCCTCCCCGGCAAACCGGAAAGGTGCGGCCGGGGGCTCGCGATCACTCCCCCATCAGCATCCGCGGCAGCCATGTGGCGAGCTGCGGGAAGATAAAGAGCAGGATCCCTCCAAACACAAGGCTTATAAGGAAAGGGTAGACCCCGGCGTAGATGACGTTCATCGGCACCTTTGTAATCTGCTTGACCACGAAGACGCACACGGCGACGGGAGGGATGACGACGCCGATCATCACGGTGATGGCGATCATCATGCCGAACCAGAGCGGGTTGTATCCCAGCTTGATGACCGCGGGGAAGAAGATGGGGGTGGCGAGGATCATAAAGGCGAGGTCGTCGATGAAAGAGCCCCCCAGCAGGTAGATGAAGGAAATCAGGATAACGATCAGGGCGGGGCTCAACGGCAGCCCGACGATCCAGTCCGCGGCTATCATGGGTATCTTCGTGACGGCGATGAAGTGGCCGAGCACGGTGGACGCGGTAACCAGCAGCAGGACCATGCACGCCGTCCTGACGGACTCGATGACGGATTTGATATATCCTTTGATGGTGAGGTCTCTTTTTGTAAAGGTGAGGATGAGAACGAGGAACGTGCCGATGCTGCCCGCCTCGGTGGGGGTGAAGAAGCCGTTCAGGATGCCCCCGATCATGAGAAGGAAGATCAGGACGACCCAGCCCACTTCGGGGACCACCTTCCACCGCTCCCCCCAGGTGAATTTGGGGCCCTTCGGACCGACGGCGGGGTTCCACCTGCACCACCCGTAGATGACTATTATAAAAAAGGCGGCGATCAGGAGTCCCGGGAAGACACCGGCCAAAAAGAGTCTCCCTATGGACTGGTCCGTGATGATTCCGAATATGATCAGCACCACGCTGGGCGGCAGGAGGATGCCCAGCGTGCCCACGCTGGCCACGATGCCGGTGGAGAGCCTTTTGTCATATCCGCGCCGGTCCATTTCGGGGACCGCGACGCTGGCGAAGGTCGCCGCCGTCGCCGGCGAAGAGCCGCAGATCGATTTAAAGGCCGTGGCGCCGGCGACCGTGGCGATGGCGAGGCCGCCCGGTATGTGTCCGATAAACCTGTAGGAGGCGTCGAAGAGCCTCCTGGCGATGCCCGAATTGAACGCGACCTGGCCCATCAGGATGAAGAGGGGGACCACCGTGAAGCTGTACGTGTCGAGCACGTCGAAAACGTCCTTCGCCAGGAGGTTGAACGCGGCCTGCCATGAGGTGAGGTAGCCGAATCCCAGGAAGCCTATGGCCATCATGGCGAAGGAGAGCTCTATTCCCGTGAGGAACAGGAGCAGCACCGCGGCCAGGCCGATTATGCCGACGACGACCTCATTCATATTTACCCCCGATCACCTTCACTATGTCGCAGAGGAGCACGAAGCACTCCATGAAACAGCAGGCGCCTAAACCGTACGCTATGGGATAGAAAGGCAGGTGACGGGTAAGGGTCACTTCCCCCGCCGCATACAAGTCGCCGGCCACGGCGAACATGTTCCAGCCTATGGCAAGGAAAAGGGCGATCGATACCACCCTTGTGGCGATATTCAAGCCGTCCTGCACCGGCTTGGGACATTTGAGATAGAAGAAATCGACGAAGATATGGCCCCTGATCCAGGAAGTAATGGGAATGGCGAAGGCGATGACGAGGGCCCCGACGAGACCGACTATCTCGTACGTGCCGACTATGGGGTGGCCCAGGAGCCTCAAGCCGACATCGGTAACGGTGAGGAGCATGACAAATGTCAGGGCCGTGCAGGAGATGGCCTGCATCCATGTGCTTATCCTCTCGACAACTCCGAAAACAGCCTCCATGTTGCCTCCTGTCGCTTAAACGGGCCGTCCGGTCTTTTTGCCTTAATGCGCCTTCAGGCCCTCCATACAGAACTTGAGCGCCTCGTCGCCCGGCAGTCCCTTCGCCTTCATGCGGGCCACATAGTCGTCGAGTATCGGCTTCAGGCGGGTCTTCCACCGCGCGTCTTCCTGCGGAGAGAGGACGTTCAGCTTTCCCCCTTTCTGGTTCAGGAACTCGAGTCCTTCCTTGTCGAGGTCTTCCCACAGCCTGGCCTGCTTCTCCACGAACTCCTCGCTCACCTGGTCGATGATCTTCTGAATATCGGGGGGAAGGGCGTTCCACTTGTTTTTGTTCATGATGATGATGGCGGCGTTGGTATGTCTCGAATCGCTGACGGCGCCGTAGGAGACCACCTCGCCGAGCTTCCACCCTTTTATGCTTTCCACGGGGGCCACGACGCCGTTCGCCACGCCCCTCGCGATGGCGTCATAGGCCTCACCCATCGACATCCCCACGGGGGCGGCGCCCAGCGCCAGGACGATCGCCGCGCTCGTGCCGGTGGAGCGTATCTTGAGCCCCTTCATATCCTCCAGCCTGGTGACCGGCTTCTTCGTAAAAATGTCCTGGGGCCCGGCCGTGTGGAGCCACAGGACCTTCACGCCGTCGAACTCCTTCGGCTTGAATTTCTTGAAAAACGCATTGGCCAGCCTTGTCCCCTGGGTGGCGGACGTGTACCCGAGGGGCAGGTCGATGACCTCCGTGAGAGGAAAGCGCCCCATGGTGTAGGAAGCGAAGGTCTCGCCCATGTCGGCGATGCCTTTCAGCACGTTGTCGTAGGTCTGGGCGGGCGGCGTCAGTATGGCCCCCGGAAAGAAGTCGATCTTGACCCGCCCGTTTGTCCTCTTCTCTATCTCCTTGCAATAGTCGGCTTTCAGCAGGGCCACCTTATGCATGGCGGGGAACAGGGTGGAGAACTTGAGCGTCACGAGGGGCTGCCCTTCGGCGGCGTTGCCGGAAGGACAGGCGGCGAATAAAAAGAGTATCGCAATAATGACCGATAGTAGTGCCCTACGCTGCTGCATGAAAACACCTCCGTGTTTTGATGGTCCGTCTCTCCATGTGCCAACTCGTTCGATCCGCGTAACCTTTTTCACCCGTTTCGTCGCCCTCTTTCCCGTGACGCGGGCAACGGTCCTGACCGTATCGTTGAACTTCACGGCCCTGACGAAGCGCGTCTTCATCTCCAGGACCCCTATGGTGGTCCTCTCGAAAAGGCCCGTCTGGTTTACTTCCCCCGTCGCCATCGCCAGTATGAGGACGCCATGGGCGATGCGTTCGCCGTGGATGCCGGCCGCGGCATATTCCTTATCCGGTGCTCCGGGTGATAGTCCCCCGAGAGGTGGGCGAAGGCGACCACGTCCTCCTCGGAGACCTTCCGGGCATCCGTCCGGACCTCGAAGCCGACGTCTATATCGTCGAAGGCGATGTCCCGCAAAGACGCGTCCGGCGCCACCGCTATTTCCCGTCTTTCGCCGTCGCCTGCACCTGCTTTTTCAATTCGCGCTTCAGGGGCTTGCCTGTGGGCGCCTTGGGCAGCTCGTCGAGGACGATGTACTCCTTGGGCACCTTGTAGGAGGCGAGGCATGTCTTGAGATATGCCTTCAGCCCTTTTGTGTCGAGTCCCTTCCCCTTCTCCTTGAGCACGACGCAGGCGGTCACCCTTTCTCCGTACTCCGGGTCGGGCAGCCCGATCACGGCGCACTCTTCCACGCCGGGCCACTTGTAGAGCGCCTCCTCCACTTCCCTGGGGTAGACGTTTTCGCCGCCCGTGATGACCATGTCCTTGATCCGGTCGACGACGAAGAGGTACCCTTCCTCGTTGAAGACCCCCATGTCGCCGCTGCGGAGCCAGCCGCCGTCCCAGAAGAGGTTCCGGGTTTCTTCGGGGTTGTTCAGGTACCCCTTCGTGATGTTCGGCCCACGGACGCAGATCTCGCCCTCGGACCCGCCGGGCAGCGCATTCCCCTCGGTGTCGCGTACCTGGACGTCCACGATATTGACCGGCGTGCCCACGGAGCCGATGATATGGCGGAAGTAGTGGTTAAAGGTCGCCATGGCCGCCGTCTCGGTCATGCCGTATGCCTCGTGCACGTCGAGGCCCGTGAGGGACTTCCACTCCCGCACCAGCTCCGCCGGCATGGCCGAGGCGGAGACGAAATAATAGCGGAGCGAAGCCAGCCTCTCTTTTATCCCCGGCGTCTTCAGGAGCCGCACATAGATGGTGGGGACGCCGTAGAACTTTGTCACCCCGTAACGCTCCACCACATCGAGGAGGCGGTCCATGTCGAAGCCGGGCTCGACCACGACCGAGCCGCCCGCGTAGATCATCGACCCCATGATATGGATTTGCCCGAAGACGTGGTTCAGGGGCAGGAAGCACATCGCCCGGTCTTCCTTGAAAGAGCGCTCGAAGTGGCAGACGTTGTGGGCCGACGAGATCATGTTCCCGTGGCTCAGCATGACCCCTTTGGGCGTGCCCGTGGTCCCGCCGGTATAGAGGATGGCCCCGGTATCGTCCCTGGTCACGTCGATGGCCTTGAAGTGAGGCGCGCCCGACTCCAGCAAAGACGCGAAGGTCTGTTCGGACCCCGGACTGACGATCGATTCCAGGGATGCCTTCGCATCCGCATCGAGGACGTCCGCCATCGCGTCCGTCGTGAATAAGACCCTGGGGCCGGCGTCCTTGAGGAGGGCGTTGAAATCCGCCTTGCTCAGGGCGGCCGACAGGGTTACCGCGATGCCGCCCATCTTCAGCACGCCGAAGTAGAAGACCATCCATTCGTATGAATTGGGCGCGCACAAGGCCACGTGATCGCCCGGCTTCACGGACATCGCCGTGAGGGCGGACGCGACGCGGTTCGCCTCCTCGTTCAGCCTCCGGTAAGAATATTCCCTGCCGTCCCCTATCACGGCGATACGGTCGGGGAAACAGAGTGCCGACATCTCCAGGTTCCGTGCATAATTCATCTGGTCATCTCCTCAGTGGGGTATAGGGCTCCTGCAATTGACCACGAGGACCTGACCGGTCATGGCGGAGGACTCATCGGATGCAAGAAACAGCCGCGGCAAAAAACCACCTCCGGCTCCAGGGCATACGGCCCGGGAGTAAGTCGTCGTTGAGTCGCATGGTTATCACCCCTGTTGGGCCCGGCTCCGGCCGCGCCTTCCCGGAAGGTATCATCATGGGAGACCCGTGTCAAGGAAAATGTGGGAAAAGGAAAATGTGGGATTTGTCAAGGGTTGCCGGAAAGGCCCCCTCACCCCGGCCCTCTCCCCCAAGGGGAGAGGGCCGGGGTGAGGGGGTGTCTCTCCCATCAGGTCGAGCATTTCTTCCACGCTGGAGACGGGCAGGGCGCATGTGTTATTGGAGCAGACGTATGCGAGGGCCTCTGTTTCCCCCGGGTGGTACGCGCTCAGGAAAGGGGCCAGCTCGGATAAGGGCGGCCCTTCTTCGCCGTGGGCGCGCTCGTCCAGGACGAGGAGCACCTTTTCCGGTATGAAGCGCGACCTGAGGGCCTGAAGCATGGCGCCCATCCCGGCGGAGTCGGGCGCACCGGCCAGCACCACCTCGCGCGACGGCCCGAGGGCAAAAGTCAGGGCGCACAGGAGCTGGGTAAACCCTGCCGGATGCTGCGCCACCCTGCCGGAGAGCGCCTGGCCGAGCCGCGCCGCCTTGTTTTCCAGGTCCGCGTCGCCGGTCATCCGGGCGAGCCGCAACAGATTGAGCATGGAGACCGAGTTGCCCGACGGCACGGCGCCGTCATAGGCGTCCTTCTGGCGGAGCAGCAGCGCCTCGCCGTCATCGGGAGTGAAAAAGAAGCCGCCTACGCCCTCGTCCCAGAAATGGGCCAGCTGATCGCGGTTGAGCCGGAGGGCCTCGGCGAGGAACCACGTATCGAACGTGGCCTCGTAAAGCTCGATGAGCCCCCAGACCAAAAAGGCGTAATCGTCCAGGTTCGCCGGTATCGACGCTTCACCGTCCCGGTACCGGTGCAGGAGCCGCCCGTCTTTGCCCGCCATCCGTTGCGTGATGAAGCGGAGGGCCCCGGACGCGGCCTGCGCATAACGCGGCTCTCCGAGCACCTGGCTTGCGCGGCCCAGTGCGGCTATCATCAGCCCGTTCCAGTCGGTCAGCACCTTGTCGTCCTTATAGGGATGGACGCGCTTTTCGCGCGCGGCGAAAAGAAGCCGCCGCGCCCGTTCCAGTGCCTCACGATATGGCTCCGGCGCATCGGCCGCTCCTGCGGGCCCCTCTTCCAGGTGGAGTATGTTGGTGCCCGCGTCGCCGTGCCCCGTCGGGTCGGTCCAGTTTCCCGACGGAAGGACGTGGAAGCGGCGTATCACCAGGTCCGCGTCTTCCGCATCGAGCAGATCCCTGATCTCCCGCTCCGACCAGACGTAGAACCTGCCCTCCACGCCCTCGCTGTCCGCGTCTTCCGCGGAGTAGAAGGGACCGTCGGGCGCGGTCATGTCCCTCAACACGTAGGTGAATATCTCCCTGGCCGTGTCCGCGTATTCGGCGTCGCCGGTCGCCTGGAACGCCTCCAGGTAGACGAGTGCGAGCAGCGCCTGGTCGTAGAGCATCTTTTCGAAGTGCGGCACGAGCCAGGCCGCATCCGTGGAATACCGGTGAAATCCGAACCCCACGTGATCGTAAATGCCTCCCCGGCGCATCATCTTCAGCGTGCGTTCCACCATGGTCAGGGCGCGTGCGTCCTTCGTCCGTTTCCCGTATCGCAGCAGGAAGCTCAGATTGTGGGGCGTGGGGAACTTGGGGGCGGCGCCGAAGCCGCCGCGGCGTTTGTCGAAGCGGCTGACGAAGTATTTGAACGCCTCGTGCAGCGTTTCCGCGTCGAGACCGGAGGCCGAAGGCGTCTCCATGAATTGACGGAGCCGCTTCACGTGCTCCTGTCCCGCTTCGAGTACCAGCTCCCTGCGGGTATGCCAGAGCTCCTTCACCTGCGGCACGAGCTCCTTCAGGCCCTGGTTGCCGTACCTGCTCTCCTTCGGGATGTAAGTCGCCGTATAGAAAGGGGTCTTGTCCGGTGCCATGAGTATGGTCAGGGGCCATCCGCCGCNNGGCACCAGTGGCAGGTCGAGTAGCCTATGGACAGGAAGATCGGCTTGTCTTCGGCGGCCGCCGCCTCGAAGGCGTCCGTCCCCCAGGGGTACCAATCCACCGGGTTCCCCGCGTGCTGCAGGAGGTAGGGGCTCTTCTCGTACCGAAGCCTGTTGCGATGCATCCCGGGTGAATCGTCCCGCTGCTCCATCTTGGCCCTCCTTTCCGCGCAAATCCTCACCTGCGCCCGTGGTGATAATGTAGGTCTCCGGCCCGAAAGAGGCCAGAGGCGCCCGATTTTGCCGCCCCTGTCGCGATGGGGGCCGTGAAGGTGACCCGGTGTGAGGTAAAGGGAAAGGCTGCTCAAAGGTTGCCGGTCATAGCGGCGCGCAACATCATGAGAGGCAGAAAAAGCAATAGATCGGAAGGAACGGGAATATGTCCCGTCCGTCGGTCTCACACGGTAAAACGACAATCACACGCGGGGCTTACAGCGCCCCTTCTTCTTCGTCGAAATCGAACGTCATCTTCCGGCCGCATTCATCCAGAACGACGAAGAGGTTGGTGATGCTCCCTTTGTCCTTCTGCAGCTCTCTTGCCGTGAGAGCCGCCTCCCTTGGTGAGTCCGCGTCCACGTCGATGGTCCATATGACCCTTTTCATCGCCTCACCCCCTGAAGTGCATCAGGGCGGCCGGGCGGCCGGAGCCTCCCCAGGTCGGTCATCGGGAAGGGGAAGACAAAAGATGAAAGCATGTCGCCGCATGTGAAACCGTTCATAATAAAAAACCTCCTGAAGTAAACCCTGCTACGTTGGTCAATCCCTTGCATCGTACCCACGCCATTAAGTAAGGCTTTGCAAAACGCTGTAATATCACGGATTCTCCCCGTGTTCGACGACATCATACTTCTCTCCCGGAGAAACGTCAACTAAAATTTCAGGCAGCAAAAAAAATGCGTTTTTGTAGGTTATTGACGCCCGATGCGGCCGTCCATACAATTAATGAAAGGCCCTTTGCCGGGATTGTTCTTATAGGAGGTTATCCGATGATCTATCGAACACTCGGGAGCACGGGGGAAAAAGTGTCGGCGATCGGGGTCGGAGGCTGGCATCTCGGGCTGGGGCGCGTCGACGAGCAGACGGCGGTCCGCATCGTGC
>PLSJ01000518.1 GCA_003165115.1 Syntrophaceae bacterium
AGCTGGTCGAGGTCGGCCGGCATCCGAACGTCGAGGTCCTGACGTATACCGAGGTAGATCACGTGGAAGGAGAGGCGGGCAACTTCAAGGTGACCCTGACCAGGAAGCCCCGGTATATCAAAGAGGATAAATGTACGGGCTGCACCACCTGCGTAGAATACTGCCCGGTCAAATACCCGGACCAGTTCAACCAGGACATATCGCAGAATAAAGCGGTCCATATATTCTTCCCCCAGGCGATCCCTCTCGTTGCCTACATCGACGAGAGCTGCCTTTACCTGAAAGAGAAGAAATGCCGCATCTGCGAAGCGGTATGTAAGAACAAGGCCATAGACTTCACCCAGGCGCCGGAGAAGGAAGAGATACGCGTGGGGGCCATAATCCTCTCCGCCGGACTCGAGCCCTTCGACCCGAAGGTGCAGGCAGAATACCACTACGGGGAGTTCCGGAACGTCGTGACCAGCATGGACTTCGAGCGGCTCCTCTCCTCCACGGGCGCCTACGCCGGTGAGATACGGCGCGCCTCCGACCTGGAGCATCCCAAGAAGCTGGCCTGGATCCAGTGCATAGGCTCAAGACAGGTACTGGAGGGCGGCAACAGCTATTGTTCCGCCGTCTGCTGCACCTATACGCAGAAACAGGTGATCCTGACGAAGGACCACCACCCCGACGCGGAATGCGCCATATTCCACAACGACGTGCGCTCCTACGGGAAGGACTTCGAACGCTACTACCAGAGGACGGAGAACCTCCCCGGCGTGCGCTTCTTCAGGAGCTACACGTCGATCGTCAGGGAAGACCCTGTCACGAAGAACGTGACCGTGCGTTACTCGACAACCAATGATGGTGTAAAAGAGGAAGAGTTCGAGATGGTGGTGCTCTCCGTCGGGCTGAACCCTCCGAAGGAAGCGCGCGAGCTCTCGAAGAAATACGGCATCGAGCTCTCCGGTCATAATTTCTGCAAGATCAGTGAGACCAACCCCATGGAGACCAACAGGCCCGGGGTCTTCGTCAGCGGCGCCTTCCAGGGTCCCGTGGATATCCCCGAGTCCGTCTTCAGCGCCAGCGGCGCGGGCGCCCAGATAGGACAGATGCTCGACTACAGGCGCGGGAACCTTACCAGGGAAAGGATATACCCCCCGGAGCGCGACGTCTCGCAGGAGGAGCCCAGGATAGGGGTCTTCGTCTGCCATTGCGGGGCCAATATCTCGGGCATCGTCGATGTCCCTTCCACGGTCGAGTACTGCAAGACCTTACCCCACGTCGTCCACGCCCAAAACCAGGTATTCTCGTGCGCGACGAACTCCGCCAGGGAGATCACGGACATCACGAAAGAAAAGGGCCTCAACCGGGTGGTCGTCGCCGCCTGCTCCCCCAGGACCTTGGAGCCTTTGTTCCGCGACACCCTCCGGGAGGCGGGTATCAACCAGTACTACTACGAGATGGCCAACATCAGGGAGCATAACTCCTGGGTCCACCAGAAAGAAAAGGAAGCGGCCACGACGAAAGCGCAGGACATCATCAGGATGTCCGTGGCGCGCGCCTGCCACCTGGAGCCCCTCCAGGAGTTCGACCTGCCCGTCGACAAGAGGGCGCTGGTCGTCGGGGCAGGCATAGCCGGCATGACTACCGCCCTCTCGATCGCCAACCAGGGACACGAGGTCTCCCTTGTGGAGAAGGAGAAAGACTTGGGGGGGATAGCGCGCAAGATACACTCCACCCTGGAAGGGCTCGACGTCCAGGGCTATCTCCATGACCTCATCGCTCAGGTATACCGGCACCCCCTGATACACCTATACACCGACGCCACCATCACAAAGGCTGCGGGCTATATCGGGAACTTCGTCACCACGGTAAAATCCGACCGCGGGACCACGGAGATAAAACACGGCGCCGCCGTCATCGCCATAGGCGCCGACGTCTATACCCCCACCGAATACCTCTACGGGGAAGACGACAGGGTGATGACCCACCTGGAGCTGGAAGAAAAAATAGCCGCAGGCGAAGAAAAAGTACTCAACGCCCAGAGCCTCGTGATGATCCAGTGCGTCGGCTGCAGGAACGAGGAGAGGAACTACTGCAGCAAGCTGTGCTGCAGCGAGTCCGTGAAGAACGCACTGCTGTTAAAAGAGAAAAACCCCGCCATGGATATCTACGTCCTCTTCAGGGACGTGAGGACTTATGGCTTGAGAGAGGACTTCTACCGGGAAGCGGCGGACAAGGGCGTGAGGTTCATCCGCTATGAGCCGGAAAATCCGCCCCTGGTGGAGCCGGGCGAGGCCGAGGACGGCCGCTCCGTCCTGAAGGTGACCGTCATCGACTACATCCTGAACAAGAAGCTGGAGCTGGATGCCGACGTCCTCGCCCTGGCCGCCGCCATCGTCCCCTCATCCGCGACGAAGGAGATAGCAGGGCTCTTCAAGGTGACCCTGAGCCCCGACGGCTTCTTCAAGGAGGCCCACGTCAAGCTGCGCCCCGTCGAGTTCGCGACGGACGGCGTCTACCTGTGCGGACTTGCCCACTATCCCAAGTTCATCCAGGAGACGGTCAACCAGTCTTACGGCGCCGCGGGCCGGGTCCTGACGCTCCTCTCCCATGAGACGGTCGTCGCCTCCGGCTCCGTGTGCGAGGTGGACGAGAACAAGTGCATCTCCTGCGGGGCATGCATCACCGCCTGCACCTATGGGGCGATCGAGTTTTACGAGACACCGCAAGGCAGGAAAGCCAAGGTGAACCCCGTCCTCTGTAAAGGAGACGGTCTGTGCAACACGGTCTGCGCGACGTGCGCCATCTCTCTCAAGCACTTTACCGACGAAGAGGTCCTGAGCGAGATCGACGCGGCGGTCTCGGACGATGAGATCATGCAGCAGATCGACGCGGCCGTGGAGGCGTAAAGAAATAAGCAAGGAGGTAAGCACATGAGTGAATCCAAGCCAAAGATACTCGGTTTTGTGTGCCATTGGTGAGCGTACGGCGCGGCTGACCTGGCTGGAGTTTCCAGACTGCAATATACCACTGAAATGAGGCTTATTCGCGTCATGTGCACGGGCAGGATCGACCTGTCACACATACTTCGGGCTTTCCATAAGGGGGCGGACGGGGTGTTTATCGGCGGCTGTCACCTGAATGAATGCAACTACATCACCCACGGGAACTTCCATGCCCTGAGCATGGTGAACATATGCAGGAAGATGATGGCGCATGTAGGCATTAACCCGGAACGGCTGAGGCTCGAATTTATGTCCGGCAGCGAAGCGAACGTCTATGTCGAAGGCGTCAACAGCTTCGTCAAGACCATAAAGAAGCTGGGGCCCCTCGGCTCGTCCGAGGGGATAGACAAAGAGGGGTTGACGCTCAAATTGGATGCGGTGACGGAGCTGATCCCCTACGTGAGGCTGGTGGAAAGGGAGAGGCTGAGGATACCCTACAGGACGAAAGAGGAGTACGACGCCTTCTTCGACAGCACCGAGGTGGCCAGGCTGTTCAAAGAGTTGATCGGAGACAAGCTGGCCTTGGGCCAAATCCTGCTGCTCCTGAAGGAG
>PLSJ01000177.1 GCA_003165115.1 Syntrophaceae bacterium
GCGCTGGGGATCGAAGCCGGCGTGGACGTGCATTCGGGTCAACTGGATGAGAGCAAGTACAAGGACCTGGCGGCGCGGGTTCTGGACCAGTATCCAAACGTGAAGCTGATCGCGATTACGCTGCGCGAGAGCTTCTCGGCGTCGCACAACGGCTGGTCGGCGTGCCTGCACGACCGCCGGCAGTTCGCCGTCAGCCGGCGCTACGACATTACGCACATCGTGGACCGGGTGGGCGGCGGCGACGCCTTTGCGGCCGGCCTGATTTACGCGCTCCTCAGCAACTACGGCGACAGGGACGCCCTGGAATTCGCGACGGCGGCGTCTTGTCTCAAACACTCCATCGAGGGCGACGCGCACCACGTGACAATCGACGAGGTAAAGGCCCTCATGGCAGGTGAGGCTTCGGGGCGCGTCCAGCGATAACCGGATCGGGGCGGCGAATGACAGGCCTCAGGACTGCCGGAACCTTAGGGCCGGCCCACGGCGAAATCACCGTCGTGGTTGATGACCGCCCAGGCGACGTGGCTGTCCGGGTCGATGCCGTACGTGCCGAGTCCGTAGCTTTCCTTCCAAGCACCCACGACAAAGTGTCTTTCCTGCGGGCCGTAATCGGCGTCAACCGCGTTGGCCCAGCCGCCTTTGCCGTCCTTCGTCAGCAGGAAGAACTTTCCACTTTTCATCTGGCACATGCTTAAGTCCGTGAGGCTCATGGAGAGGACGTAGGTGTCCGTCCGGCCGCTCCCCAGGCTTGTTGCCATGCCCCAGAGGCTGAGGGCGTCACTTTTGAGGCTCACCCCCGCGTCCTGCCGGCTCGTCCAGCCCGTATCTACGGTCTGGGTCAAAAGGCGACCGCTTCCGTCCACTTCCGTGTTGCGGTAGGTGCCGGCGAGTATCCTGGCCGTCGTCCCGCCGAAGCTGTCCTGTACCACGGTGTAGGATGTGCCTGCCTGTCCGCCCACCAGGAACTCCTTGGCGTTGAGACTGTAGCCGAAGGTCTCCTGCCTGGCGAACGTGAGGTCCGGAGTACTCGATATCATGTACTCACCCTTGGCGAGGGTAGGAAATACGTGGGCCGAGTAGTAATCGACCCTTACCCGGGGCCCGTCCACCGTGTAGATGTAATAACCGATCGTGTTGCGTTCCTGGCGCAGCGACGTTTCCCTCGTGGGGCTGTCGTACTTCACGTCGTTGTTGATGGTGCCCGGCAGCTCGGGGTTCCCCAAAGGGATGTAAAACTTGTTGCTCTCACTGCCGCTTATGATCTGTTGCACGCATGATACGCCACCGGGCGCCCGCACGACGGAGCGCTGATGGATGTGGTCGTGGCCGCTGATCAGATAACGCACGCCGTGAGAGGCGAGACTGTCGATGAATGCCTTCTGCGCGGCTGAATTAGCCCCCGGGTTAGCCCCCAGGAGCATATCCGGGTGATTCTGGCCGACGAGGTTCTTGTGGCCGAAGACGAAGGCATGGCCGTTCATCGGTTTGCCCGCCAGGGTGCTGCCGATCCAACTCTGCTGGGAGCCGATCGCATTGTTGTTCACGTCGTACGCGGTCCCATCGGACGCGTTGCCGTCGGTCGGAGTGAACTGGTCGAGGAGCACGAATCTCGCATTACCGTAGTCGAAGGAGTAGCTCAGACCCAAAAGGTTCGTGCTGGGGCTGCTGAAGTTCGTCGCCCCTGCCACGTTGCCGCCTTTACCCTGGGTCTGAGGGTAAAGGTCCTGGAATTGGGCCGCCGCCGTTGCGGAGGCCTCGTGGTTGCCCCGAAAGGGATAAAAGCCGATGCCCGCATCGTAGAGGGCCTGGCTTGCCTTGGCCCGCTCGGCCATGGCGGCGTTTGACCCGCTGTCCGACAGGTCGCCGACCTGCACGACGAATTTTACCCCGGCCTTTATGAACTGCGGGTTGATCTGACCGATAATCCCCACAGGGACCGAATTGGGGTTCTTGCCGTCCCTGTTCTCCCCGATCCACTGGGTATCACCCATGACCCCGAAGCTCCACGCCGCCGCCCATGCCCCGCCTGCTCCGATACACAGAGCGAGCGCCAGGGCGCACGCCGCCTTGAACCAGAATAGTCGCTTCATACCGATGGCTCCTTTTATATCTTTTGATGATCGTATATCGGGCTCGTTAAGATCGCATGAAAGATACGTTAATTCTTCGTTAAGATATGCCGCCGGAGGCCGTTTATCAACTCCCGCCTTTTTTACTTAACCAAAAATTAACCGGACCTTCACGCCGCGTTCGTCCCGCGGCCGGTACAATGAAGTGAACCGGTGAATAAAGTGCAGACACCTCAATCTCGTGACGCGCCAAGAGTGCTGATAGTCTCTGCCAGAGCGGGGACGGGCCACGTGAAGGCAGCGGAAGCGCTCGAAAAGGCGTTCAGCCGGCGGTATCCCGATGTTCTCGTGAAGAGGATCGATCTGCTTGATTTTTGCGCGCAACCCGCGAGGCAGCTTTACGGTAGGGCATACGGATGGGTCGCCAAAACGTTTCCCTTCTTTTATGGGTATTTCTATTCCGCTTCCAAGGGCGTGCAGGGCACTCACCGCGTGCGCACGTGGTTCGACCGCCTGAACGCGACCCCGTTCTTCAGGCTTCTCGCCGCATTTCGGCCCGACGCGGTCGTCTGCACGCATTTCATCCCCGCGAACCTCACGGCTTGGCACCAGAAGCGCAGCCGGCATGATCTCCGGGTTTTTGTCACGCTCACCGACTATGAGGTCCACCCCTTCTGGCTGGTCGGGCACGGGCGCATCGAAGGCTACAGCGGTGGCCCATGAGCAAATGAAATACGAGCTGGCGCGGCTGGGAGTGCCCAGCGACTCGATCACCGATGCGGGAATACCGGTCGATCCCGCGTTCATGAATAGAAAAGATCGCGGGGAGCTTCGCCGGGCACATGGTCTGAAAGCGACATCTCCGGTAATCCTTCTGATGGCGGGTTGGAGCTTCCGGGCGTCCGCTGTCGAGCGGATGATCGATCATTTGAGTATGGTCGATGGTGATTTCCAGCTCATTGTGCTGGCAGGCAGGAACAGAGAGCTTTACGAGCGGGTCAAGGCGAAACAATCGCGAGAACCTCGCATTGCATCGGTCTTCGAATTTATCGATTTCGTCGAAGATCTGATGCGCCTGAGCGACATACTCATTTCCAAACCCGGCGGTATCACGACCGCGGAGAGCCTGGCCGCCGGCCTCCCCATGATAGTGGTCGATCCCATCCCCGGACAGGAAGAGGCAAATTCAGACTATATTCTGGAAAACGGCGCCGGCCTCAAGGCACGCAGTCTCGAAGGCCTCGTGTTCAAGATCGGCCGTCTCGTGGCCGATCCGGCCCGCCTCGCGTACATGAGGGAAAATATCGGGAAGATTGCGCGGCCGGACGCCGCCTTTTCGATCGCCGATGGCATCGCCCGCTCCCTTTCGCCTACCTCTAAAGGTGCCTCAGCGCAATCGCAAAAGGCGTTCATGGACGAGGAATGAACCGTGCCGTCGATTCTTTACGGGCGCGCCGGGTGCAGCTTCACGAAGGTGTCAAAGGCCAGCCAAAGAAGTGCCCAGGCGGGAACCTGCGATACTCTCAGGCCCTGCCGCGCAATCGACCAGGCCCCCGCGGCAAGGAGCGTGAGAGGCAAGGCGGTCTTCAGATCGATGTTGATGCCCACTGCACCGGACAGCCGCCTGCTCAGGTCTTCGATGGCCCCGATGAACGTCGGCGATTCCTTGGTGTCCTTAACAATGGATGGCGCATCGGTCAGATTTGCCAGGACCACATCCACGTCCTCCAGCACCTGGTGAATTCCGTCCACGGTGTATTTCTTATGGTCGTAATGGACCGTGATGCTCCCGGTCGTCCGGTTCAGGTCCACCGTGTCGATACCGGCCACATCCGAAAGCTGCTCCTTGATCCGGTCCATGATGCGAGCACCACGACTCGACTCGGCCAGCTTTACGCGCAGCCGGCCGGGAATATGGCTTGCAAGCCGGGCGTCGTATCGACGTTTTCCGGAAGTCATGCTTTTAGCTCCTTTTATTGAACACGTCTATTTTCTAGGTATATCACGCTTCCGTCAAAGTCAAGCAAGATGAACCGCCGGTACGGGAAGCGGCATGAGCCGGCCTTACGGCAATTCCCCCTTCCGGGGTTATCGAGGTGGTGATGAAGACCGTATCGGCCTGGCTACAGGCGACAGGAAAGGTCTCTCCAATGTCGAATTAACCGATAATTCACGCGACATTCATCCTATGTTTATGCTCGCCCTGTAGAATCCTCTTAACGTTGAGATAAGGAAAGGGCAATCAGCGAAATAAGCCGTCGAGACATGATAGTCAAGCCGGTCGGAACAGAAATCAAAGCCGACCTTCACGTCCATTCGCGCTACTCCGAGGCACCCACCGAGTGGTTCATGGAGCGTTTCCAGGTTGCGGAATCCTATTCCGCCCCCTTGCTTATCTATCGGAAAGCAAAGAAGGCGGGGATGGATTTTGTGGCCATCACCGATCATAACAGCATCAGCGGCGCGCTTCTGCTCAAAGAAAGCCATCCTTTGGACGTTATCGTCGGCGTCGAGGCTACCGCAGCTTTCCCGGAGGACGGGTGCCACGTCCACCTTCTTGTTTACGGGATAGGCGAGCAGGAGTTCAACGAGGTACAAAAACTGCGTAAGGACATCTACGAGCTGCGAGACTATGTGCGGGAAAAACGCCTCGCCCATTCGGTGGCGCATGCGACGTATTCCGTCAACGGGCGCCTGACCGTGGATCACATCGAGAAGCTGATCGTTCTCTTCGATGTGTTTGAAGGCATAAACGGCGGCCGAAGCAAGGCCGACAACAATTTGTGGACGCATATCCTGCAAGGCTTGAGCGCCGAGCATTTCGAGATGCTCTGCAGGAAGCACCGGCTGCAGCCTTACGGACCCGAATCATGGGTCAAGGGGTTCACGGGAGGCTCCGACGATCACGGAGGGATTTTCATAGGGAGGACCTTCACCGTGACCCGGCCGGTCCCGACGGTCGAGGCGTTCGTCGCCAACCTGCGGAACAAGCGGACACACGCGGAAGGGAAATGCAATGACTACCGGACCCTTGCGCTCACGGTCTACAAGGTGGTCCACGACTATTCCACTCACCGCGGGGGAAGCGGGGGGAGCCCCGACTTCATCGACCGGGTCAGCGACCTGATGTTCGAGGGGAAGCGGCTGGGGTTCTTCCAAAAGCTGCAAATCCGCAAGCTAAAAGCACTCAGCAGGCGCAAGGGCGACAAGCTTCGGGTCATGTTCTGCGAGCTCCTGGACAAGCTGCACGAGCGGAAATTTGCCTCGGTCGACGACATGCTCGACGCGGTCTACGGCCAGATCACCTTGATATCGGACGAGTTCGCAAAGCGCTTCTTCCGGTCTTTGACCGGCGACCTTGCCAATATCGATTTTCTCAGCGTCTTTCACAATATCGCGGCCCTGCTGCCGGGCATTCTCATTTCCCTCCCCTTCATGGTGACACTGAAGCACTTGAACCGGGGGAAATCTCTCTCGGAAGCCCTGAAGGGGCGATTCGACTGTCAGGGGCAATCGGGTCGCCGGATCCTCTGGTTCACCGATACCCTGGCGGATTTGAACGGTGTTTCGGTAACCCTGAAAGAGATCGGCTGGCTGTCACACGCCAGGATGACCGATCTGAAAATCGTGACGGCAATGGCCCCCGAGGACCTTACGCCGGACCTCCCGCCACACACGGTCAACCTGCCGTTCGTCCATCAGTTCAACCTGCCTTACTATGAAAGCTACGTCCTGAGATTGCCTTCGCTGCTTGGCTCGTTGAAACAGATGTACGCCCTCGCGCCGGACCGTATCTTCATCTCCACGCCCGGCCCGGTGGGATTGATGGGGCTGATCGTCGCCAGGCTGTTGCAGGTCCCCTGCATCGGCGTCTATCACACCGATTTTGCCCTTCAGTCCAAAGAGATCGTCGATGATGCCTCGGTCGCCAGGATGCTCGAATCGTATACCCGGTGGTTTTACAACCAGATGGATGAAATACGGGTACCCACGGCCGTTTACCGGGACATGCTGGAGCAGAGGGGGTTGGCGGCATCGAAGATGAAAATCTTCCGACGGGGGATCGATTCGGCGTTTTTTTCACCGAGGCCTTCCGACGGCCGGGTGCTCGAAGAGCGGTGCGGCATCCATGAAGGTATCTCGTTGCTTTATGCCGGACGGGTTTCGCGGGATAAGGGCCTCGAGTTCCTTGCCCGTGTCTACCTCCGGCTTTATGAGGAAAGGTCCGACCTGAACCTCGTTATCGCGGGTGACGGTCCATATCTCGATGAGATGCGGCGGATGCTATCCGGCACGAAAGCGGTCTTCACGGGCAGGGTCGGCCAGGAGACGATCCCCGCGCTCTACGGCGCATCGGAGCTTTTTCTCTTTCAGCGGTACGGACACTTTTGGCAAAGCGGTGCTGGAAGCGCAGTCGTGCGGCCTGCCGGCAATCGTCTCGAACACGGGGGGGCCGCAGGAGATCATCGCCCACGGAAAGACGGGCTATATCGCCGAGGCGGGCTCTCTTAGCGACTGGGAGGCAAAAATCCGCCTCATCCTCGACATGATCGGGCGCCACCCGGAAGCCTACCGGCAAATGAGGAAAGAAGCGCGCATGCATGTGCTGGAGAACTTCCAGTGGGACGGCGCCTTCGCGGATATCACCGGTGAGGGGCGGCTTACCGACGAGAAAGAAGAAAAGAAGATCGCATAACCGCCTTCGCCTGCAAAGTAAGCCGTGACGACACGCGTCTCCCCCGCTCCGTCCGTTTGTGATACGCCGGATACGACGCGCATCCGGACCGCCCCATCAATCGCTCCAGCATCTTCGACCCGCAGACGGGCATGACAGGTGACAGGCGGGAGATGAAAAATTATCTTGACACACATAAGTGCCTGACATACTATGTAACATAACACATATAATACTGAGCATCTAATGAGGAGATGAAAATGTCCCTTCCTCACGCGCTGTTGGGTCTCATCACTTACCGCCCCGCCACCGGTTACGACCTGGGAAGGGCCTTCAAACGGTCGGTTCACTTTTTCTGGAATGCGACGCTGCCTCAAATCTACCGGACGTTAAACCAGATGGAGACAAAGGGATGGGTAACGTCCACCGTGGAACACCAGGAGGGAAAACCGAGTCGCAAGGTGTACCTGGTCACCGAGGCGGGACAGACAGAGTTAGTCCGTTGGCTGGCCGAACCTACCGGATGGGGCGAACCCCGGCTCCCCCTGCTCGTCAAGGTGTTCTTCGGTAACAAAATGCCCCGGGAACAGTTCGTGGAGCAGATAAGGCAATACCGAAGCCTTTGTGTGGGGCTCCTCAGGAAATATGAGGAGGAAGTCCCCCCGGTCATCGAGCATTATTCGCGTATGACCGGCGCCGTCGAAGACGCCCGCTTCTGGGGCCTCACGCTCGATTTCGGGAAGAGACAGGCCCGGACGGGTATCGACTGGTGCGACGCGGCGCTGGAAGAGATCGAACGAGAGGGCTAAAAGGAGCCGTAATATGGAAGGCTTTCTCCTCGGCGTGAGCAACGGCGTTATTTGCGTGGCTTACTGCACGCCGGTCCTTGTGCCCTGCCTCCTGGCCGGGGGAGGGGGCCTCTCGCGGAGCACGGCCGTTACCCTCCGGTTCCTCGGTGGAAGACTACTCGGGTATCTGCTCTTCGGGGTCGTCGCGTGGGCCATCGGCAGGCCGCTGCTTCAGGCGGCGGGCTACCGTGAGCTGATCACCGGATCCGTCTATATGGTCCTCTCCGTGATGCTCGTCCTCTTCGGGTTCTTTAACGACAGCCACTCATGCAGCGCACCGGCGGTCACGTCGCTCGTCCTCAAGCCGCTCGGGCGCATCCGTCTGTCGGCCCTCGTCCCCGAGGCCGCAGGATTGGCTACAGGTCTCAATCTGTGTCCGCCCTTCCTGCTCGCCCTGGCCGCCTCTGTCGAAAAGGGCAGCCTCTCATCCAGCCTCTTCTTCTTTCTCATGTTTTTTATCGGTACCGCGCTCTTCTTCATTCCCGCCCCTTTCCTCGGATTGCTCAAGACGGTTCCCGCTTTCAGGACGGTCGGTAAACTGGCGGCCGGCCTGATTGGCCTCTACTATTTTTACTCCGGCCTGATCATGTTTGTGGGAGGTATAAAAAGCGTATGAAACGCGACGCGAAAGACGCATCAACCGTATCGTCCCGTCAAAGCCCGCTCAGGGCCCTCCTGATCGCCCTGCCCATGATGTTTCTCACCCTACTGATGCTCACGGCAGGGAAGCGGCCTCCCGATCCTCCCCACGTCGCGGCCCTTGCGATCACCTTCGTCTTCTTCAATCTCTTCTTTTTCCTCATGGTCCGCACGGGAAAGACAGACCGCTACCGGGCGCCGCTTTTTATTACCTACGCAGTCGCTTTCGTCATCTCCTTTATCTCTCGTATCATAGAAATCAGGGGCAGCATGGCCTTGACGGAGACGAATATCCTTCAGGCACAGGCACCGTTCTGCCACATAGCGATACCCATGGTGCTGATCCCCGCGGCCCTGACGAAGACGATCATTTATCCAGGCACCATCATCGGGAGCTTCGCCTCGATATCGAGCATGTTGATCCTGTGGATCGGCGCTTCCCTCTCGCTTGGCCGCGGGTTCTGCGGCTGGGCATGCTTTTTCGGAGGTCTGGAAGACGGTTTTTCGCGCATCCTCAAACGCCCTGTCATCAAACGGATCGGCGCCACATGGACGTATCTCCCTTACGCGGTGCTTCTGCTCATCGTCCTGACCTCGGCCGCCGCCTTCTCCCCCACGTACTGCGAGTGGCTATGCCCCTTTAAGACCGTTACCGAGTACGTGCAGGTAACCTCTCTCAAGACCCTCATCCAGGCGATCATTTTCCTCTCCCTCTTTCTGGGCCTCGTCGTTGTCCTTCCTATCCTGACGAAACGGAGGACCCAGTGCGGCCTCTTTTGCCCCTTCGGCGCGTTCCAGTCCTTCACGAATAAGGCAAACGTGTTCGACATACGGATAGACCGGGACAAATGCGTAAAGTGCGGGCGATGCGTGCGGACCTGTCCGACCTTTTCCATGAACGACGCGAGCATCGCCGAGGGCGTGAGCCGGATCACTTGCATGAAGTGCGGCAAGTGCGTCGATACCTGTCCGAAAGGCGCCATTTCTTACCACGTGAAAGGTACGCCGCATCCCGGCAGGAGCGACCGCTATCGCCTTCTCTTTCTTTACCCGGCCTTTCTCTTCCTTGCAACCATGGCCGGCGGCAGCATCAGGGACGCGATTTTGAGGATCATCAAGCTGGTGACGACCGGAAGCATGGTCTGAGCAGGAGGACGGACTCATGAAGAGACTGCGTGCGATGCTGGGCTACGCCTGGGCTTTCCTTGCCGTCGTGATCGTGCTCGCCACGTTCATGGGAAACCGCTACTTCAGCCACAAGTTCGTCTCCGCGACAAAGATCACCGTTTCTCCCCGGGTCACGGGCGGCGATGTGGCGAAGGTCAGCGAGCACGGCAACTACAAGACCATGATCCACCGTCCCGTGTTCGACGGTCTCATCGGAGAGCGGTCCACCGGGTTCATTCAGATCGACTGGGAGCCGGTAGACGGGCTTCCTCCGGTCCTGGAGGAAAGGGTAGAACCGGGCGGCAAAAGGGAGATGGCGTTTACTGTCCGTCTTGACACGCGGAGCGGCGCCGCTACCGCAAAGGACCACGTGGGCTCGGGGCTTCCGGTGGATCAGGTGTATAAGCTGCGCACGGGCTGGGCGGTCAGGGTCCTCCTCCAAAAGGGAAAGGCTCCCTAGCGCCNNGTAGAATGGACCGCCGGCCTCCCGACTCACCCCGGGGGAGAAGCGATTAACCGATTATTCACTCGCTCTTCACCATTCCTTAACATACTCCGGATATACTGATGACCAAAGCATTAAGGATAGGATAGGCGGAAAACAGGCAACCAGGGGAAAGCGGGCCGTTTGCCCCACCCACTCGGGAAAAATGTCCGTGCCGCCGGGAGGCTTTGATGCTGGCAAACAAACAAATCGTCGTTGTCGAGGATGAGGTCGATATTCTCGATCTCATCTCCCTGCATCTCAAGAAAGAGAGATTTAACGTACGGGGCTTTCTGAACGGGTACAGCTTCATGAAATACCTGGAGACGGAGAAGC
>PLSJ01000097.1 GCA_003165115.1 Syntrophaceae bacterium
GCTGCGAGGAATCTTCTGATTGAAGTGCCGGACCATCTCTCCCTTCCTATCTTTGATCCTTGAGGTCCCGTCGAGCAGCATCCCTTCAAGAAAGTACTTGAATGTACCCGTACAGATGTTACCCATACCCCTCCGGCACTGCGGACACTCCCCGCATGGCACCATCCAGGTACCGACGACGTGATCGCCTTTTTTCACCTTCGTGCAGCCGGGACCCACCTCTTCGACGACGCCGGCGCATTCATGCCCGGCAACAAACGGCAGCGCAATGGCAACTTCGCCCAACTGCACATGAAGGTCTGAATGGCAGTATCCCGTATACACGTATCTCACCAGTGCTTCCTTCTCTTTTGGCGCACCCAGCTCCAATTCCTCGATTGTGTAGGGTTTGCCGGCCTCCCTTAGCACTGCTCCTATAATCTTCACTATTATTCCTCCTTTCTTAGATTTTATGCCTGTCTTGCTTGGCCGCAAAGGCGCTTGCAGAGGGGTTCAAAAAGGTAGGCGCGCCACCCTCAAGAAACAGTGGCGTCCTGAAAAGGACGCCACTGTTTCGGGACGTATCATCATACGCTACTTCAACCGCTTCAGCACCGCTTTCCGGCACTTGCTTACCCCTTCCCGTCTCGCATACAATCTGTTGTTCCAGCAGCAACAACCGTGCCACGCATGGGAAGAGAGGCGGAAGCGCTTCCGTAACGAACGGAAAGGACTGTATTTAGGGCGATATCCCTGTTCATGCCACGTGGTCAAGCCCGGCTCCAAGGGTGTGGATATGACGAGGCTCGGGCCATTGAAGCTACCAAAACGTAGGTAGTTGTTTCCCCATCCTACACGACTGTAGCTCGTTGTGCCGGCCGGGATTCCTGACGACCGCGAGAGGCGATCGCGCTTCGAATTTTGTCACACTTTTGCCACGGTTTTGGTGTATAATCTTTGAAATCAATTGCGCCCATAGCCCAACTGGATAGAGCGTCAGGCTACGAACCTGAAGGCTGGGGGTTCGAACCCCTCTGGGCGCACCATTTTTATTGAACGAAGACAAAATCATGGAAAGAAAGAAGACAAGAGCAATTAGCGTCGGCGGCGTCAAGATCGGCGGTGATAATCCGATCACGGTCCAGTCCATGCTGAAGACGGACCCACAAAACCTCCAGGAGACGCTGAACCAGTTGCGGGACGTGAAGAGGGCGGGCTGCGAGCTGATAAGGATCGCCCTTCCCCAGGAAGAAACGTGCAAAATAATCCCCTTCCTCAAGAGAGAAGTGGATATACCGATTATAGGGGACGTACACTTTAATCACCGCATCGCCTTGAAGGCTATCGAAGCCGGCATAGACTGCGTCAGGATCAACCCGGGCACCATAAACAACATCAAAAAGCTCAAGGAAGTGGCAAGCCTCGCGCGGCAGCGGCAGATACCGGTGAGGATAGGGATAAACATAGGTTCCCTCGAGAAAAGGATCCTCAAGAAGTACCCCAAGCCGGACGCGAACGCCATGGTGGAGAGCGCACTTTCCTGCGTGAAGCTTTTCGAGGACGAAGGGCACGAGGCCATCAAGGTCTCCCTCAAGGCTTCCGATACCCTGCAAACGATAGAAGCTTACAGAAAATTCTCTGCCCTCTCCGACTGCCCTCTCCACGTCGGCATCACCGAGGCGGGACCCGTCTTCTCGGGCGCCATTAAATCGTCGGTCGGCATCGGCATACTCCTTCACGAGGGCATAGGCGATACGATAAGGGTCTCTCTGACGGGCAATCCCGTTTATGAAGTGACCGCCGCCTATCACATCCTCCGGACCCTCGGCCTGAGAAAACGGGGCATCAACATCATCTCCTGTCCCACCTGCGGCAGATGCAAGGTAAACCTCAGGGAAGTGGTCGAAGATTTCGAGAAAGAGATTACCCACATAGACACCCACATAAATGTCGCGATCATGGGATGTGAAGTAAACGGCCCCGGAGAAGCGCGCGACGCGGACCTGGGCATCGCCTTCGGCCCGCAGAGCGCCGTCCTCTTTTCAAAGGGCGCCGTTAAAAGAAAGGGGATTCCCAGAGAGATGGCTAAAGACGTGCTGGTCGAAGAGATACACAATTTTTCCCACTAGTCCTTTCCTTTCCCGTTAAAACGCTGAATATCGCTTGAAGAAGTTTTCAGGACTCGGGGCCTTCGCCGAAAGCCCGCTCCCGCACTGCCCTTTTCGCGAGAAACACCCGCTGGAGGACGGTCACGTGGGTGAGGACGGCGAGAATGACGACGATCGGCCGCAGGACGTCGAAGCCCAGGCCGATCATCAGGAGAATGATCCTTTCGGGCCTTTCGAGGAAACCGTTGGCGCACCCGATAGAGGCGGCCTGCGCCCTCGCCTTCGCATAGGGGACGATGGCGGTGCCGATGGCCGCAAAAAACGACAACATGGAGAAAAGCGGGTCGGGATGGTCCAGACGGAGAAAATGGATCGAAATGCCCAGCATCACGAGAAGGTCCGAATACCGGTCCAGCACGGAGTCGAGGTAACCCCCGAAGGACGTCACCATCTTTGCGTCACGCGCCACGGCCCCATCGAGGAGGTCAAAGAAACCGGACACGAAAAGGCAGATGGCCCCCACGAAGAGAGGGCCTCGCAGTCCAACGAACATGGCTGCCAGAAGCGAAAACAAAAGCCCGCAAAGAGTGAGCACATTCGGGCTGACGATCCTGTTTCCGAACAATATCCGGTAGACCCGCAATATAGCCGGATCGAGAGAGTGGCCTACTTTAGAGCTTATCAATTGTCGTTCCTATTACAGGGGCTCAGCGCCCCCTCCACCGGCAAAGCCGTCGGAGCCTCCCCCCTCATCTGTATCTCTCCCCGCTTATGAACTCCTCGACCATCCTTCTCGCGATATCGTCGGAAAACTGATGTATGGGGTGCTTCATCGTGTATCCCGATATCGACTCCAGCACGCCGCCTACGCCGCGGTCGCGGGCGACTCCGCAGCACCTTATCGCGTCTATGACGCATCCGCCGCTGTTCGGCGAGTCCTCGACCGAGAGGCGCAGCTCCAGGTCGATGGGGATATCTCCAAATATCCTCCCCTCCATGCGCAGGAAACAGACCTTGTTGTCGCACTGCCACGGGACGTAATCGGACGGACCGATATGGATATTCTCGGCGTCGAGGGGAACGTCGAGCAGGGATTGAACGGCCTCTGTTTTCGATATCTTTTTTGACAGAAGCCTGTCCCGGTTCAGCATGTTCAGGAAATCGGTATTCCCTCCGGTGTTCAACTGGTACGTCCTGTCGATTGTCACGCCCCTGTCATTAAACAGCTTCGCCAGGGTCCGGTGGATGATCGTGGCCCCTACCTGTGACTTGACGTCGTCTCCCACCACCGGGATCCTTTTCTCCTCGAACATGGCGGCCCACCGCTCGTCGGACCCGATGAAGACGGGCATACAGTTTATCAGGCCCGTACCGGCTTCCAGACAGCATGCCGCATAAAACCTGGCTGCTCCCTCAGAGCCGACCGGAAGATAATTTATCAGGATCTCGGCCCCCCGGTCCTTCAGTATGCTTACCACGTCGTCGGGCTGCTTCTCGGCAAGGACGAACCTGCGGTCCTCCGGATAATCGGCCATGTGGGCGGAAATACCGTCGAGGGGGTTCCCCATGGAAACCATGAAATCGCCATCGGAGAGAGCGGACTTGATCCGCTTCGTGCAATTTGGAGCGGCGAAAATCGCATCATGAAACGGTCTGCCCACCTTTCTCGCGTCTATGTCAAAGGCGGCCACGATCTTGATGTCTTTCGCCGTATATCCACATATGTCGCGATGCATCAAGCCCGGAATGGGGCCGTCTTCCTTTTTTTCGGCGTAATAGTCGATGCCCTGCGCGAGGGCGCTCGCACAATTTCCCACCCCTACAATCGCTACCCGAATTTCCCGCATGGAATCCTCTATAAGTTTTCTCTTTCTTAGAATATCTGCCCGGAAAAGTCAAAAAATAAAATCGGGCCGTTTACGCCGCCCTGTAGCGGCTCAGCCCCATCTCGTACAAATCGTTGCCATAAACATCGTTTATCACGAAAAGCGGTAAATCCTCGACGAGAAGCCTGGCCACTGCTTCCGGCCCCAAGTCCCCGTAAGCGACGATATCATATGAACGCACGCTCTTCGCAAGGAGCGCACCCGCGCCTCCCGTGGCGCCGAAGTAGACGGCCTTGTGCAGACCGATCGCCTCTTTCACCGCTTCCGATCTTTTCCCCTTGCCTATCATGCCTTTGAGGCCCAGGGCGAGAAGGGTCGGGGCATAGGCGTCCATCCGCGAGCTGGTCGTCGGCCCGGCCGCGCCAATCACCCGGCCGGGTGCCGGAGGCGTCGGCCCGCAATAGTAGATCAACTGCCCCTTTACGTCGATAGGCAGGGGGCGCCCTTCCCGGAGGGCTTCCATGAACCTCTTGTGCGCCGTATCCCGGGCGGTGTAAATGTGACCGGAAAGCAGCACCTTATCTCCCGACCGCAGACGGGAAACCGTATCCTCGTCCATCGGCGTGGTAATGCGCTTTATCTCCATCCTTCTCCTCTAAAGTGTCGCTTCTCTCATCCTGTGGGCATGGCACTGGATGTTCACCGCGACCGGGAGAGACGCGATATGGCACGGCAGCGCCTTGATATGCACGTCCAACGCCGTCACGCTTCCCCCGTACCCCCCTGGGCCTATGCCCAGCTTGTTTATTTCCTGGAGTATTTTCAACTCGATATCGGCTATGGCCGGATCGGGGTTCTCCTCCCCGAAGGGGATCGTCAATGCCTCCTTCGAGAGGAGCGCGGACATCTCGAAATTGCCCCCCACCCCGACGCCCACGATAATGGGCGGGCAAGGGTTCGGCCCTCCCCGCTTCACCATGTCCAGGACGAACGCGATTATGCNNTTTCACCATCTCCAGCACAAAGGCCATTATCCCCTCAACCCCGTCCGCGGGGGTGAGCATTCTCACCTCGCTGTAGTTTTCGCTGCCCCCGCCTTTCGGCATGACGACGATCCTCACCTTGTCACCCGGCACAAAAGAAGTGTGGACGATGGGCGGCGTATTGTCACCCGTATTCTCCCTGGTGAAGGGGTCGCAGCAGGATTTTCTCAAATATCCTTTGCCATAGGCGTTTCGCGCGCCCGTGCCGAGTGCCTCGCTCAGGTTCCCGCCCGTAAAAAGCACGTCCTGCCCCACTTCCATGAAGATAACGGCCAACCCCGTGTCCTGGCACAAAGGTATCTGCTCGTTGCCGGCGATCTCGGCATTCCTGAGCAGCTCGCGGAGCACTTCCTTCCCGGCGGGCGATACCTCTTCGTCGACGGCGCGTTCCAACCTCTCCCGCATGCTTTGAGAGATATTGATGTTTGCGTCGATCAGGAGCTTCTCTACAATGGCTGCAACGTCGGCTACCTGCACTTCCCTCATCTTCACTCCTGATAAGCCCGTATAATGCCTTTTTCCATGAGAATGCCGACCTGTTCCCTCGCCCTTCTGATCTTTCCTTCGGCGATGGAGAAAAGCTCTTTCTCGCTCAGCTTCAGGCGGGCCACTCCCTGCTCTATCGCCTTCTTTGCAACCGCGACAGCCTCCCTGGGAAAGACTTCCCATTCGTCCATGGTAGGAAGGAGACGCTCCTCCGAGAGACCTTTATCCTCCGCGCACCGGGCCAGCTCGGTGGCCGCGGCAATGCACATCTCGTCGGTAATGGTCCGCGCCATGACATCCAGGGTGCCCCTGAAAATGGCGGGGAAGCCGATGGAATTGTTCACCTGGTTGGGGAAATCGCTCCTGCCCGTCGCAACGATGCGCGCCCCGGCCTCTTTCGCCTCCCAGGGCCATATTTCGGGGATAGGATTGGCGCAGGCGAAGACTATCGAGTTATCGGCCATCCGCGCGATCCACTCCTTCTTGATGACGTCCGGTCCCGACTTGGCAAGGGCAACGACCGCGTCCTGACCGACGAGGGCCTCTTCCATGCCGCCGTCCCTTCCTTCCCCGTTCGTTATCTGGCTAAGCTCCCACTTCTCCTTGTGGGTCTTCGCATCGATATCGTCCCGTTTTTTCGACAGGATGGCCTTGCTGTCGACTATCAGCATCTTTTTCGGGTCCGCCCCGGCCTTGACGAGCATCTTGGCCGTGCAGGTGTTCGCGGCGCCGACGCCGATGAGGGTAATCCGCGCCTCGCTCATCTTCTTTTTCACGATTTTCAACGCGTTGATGAGGGCGGCGACGGTCACGGCCGCGGTGCCCTGCTGGTCGTCGTGCCACACGGGTATAGGCGCCTCGGCCCGGAGCCGTTCGAGAATATAGAAGCATTTCGGGTTTTCTATGTCCTCCAGGTTGATGCCCCCGAAGGTCGGGCAGAGATACTTCACTGTCTTGATGAACTCATCGGGGTCCTTGGTATCGAGACAGAGAGGAAAAGCGTCGACACCGCCCAGGTACTTGAAGAGCAGGGCTTTTCCTTCCATGACGGGAAGGCCGGCCATCGGGCCGATGTCTCCGAGGCCGAGCACCCTCGTGCCGTCGGTGACGACGGCTACCATGTTGGCCTTGTTCGTCAGCTCAAAAACCGCTTCAGGGTTCCGCTGGATCTCCCTGCACGGCTCGGCCACGCCCGGCGTGTACCAGATCGAAAAATCACTGACGTCCCGTATAGTGCATTTCGGCACCACCTCTATCTTGCCCCGATAATAGGGATGCATCTTCATGGCATCCCGCGCCGGCTTTTCCGCTTTCGCGAGGAGTTCTTCCTTTGTCGTCTTTATCGCCATAATCTCCTCCTTATTGTTTGACCGGGCCTGACTTTATCCCGAAATCGCATTACGATATCAATATCTTTCTGCGAGGACGCGGAAGATTCCGGTCACTCAAAGAACTATAGAACATTTTATAGATAATTGCGAAAATTTGCTACAATATATATGATGACGGTCCGAGGGCGGAAATACCGCACGTGGGCCGGGTAGAACGTGTGAACAAATTGTTTTTTGTCGTCGCCCCGGCGTCCGCCGGGGTCCAGCCCTTCTTAAGGTGATGAGGACATGGCCCTGATGATCCCGGAAGAGATAAAACGTGAGGCAGAGCAGCTCGTCAAGGACCTCAACTACCACAGCTATCGCTACTATGTCCTCGATTCGCCCGTCATCCCGGACCAGGCGTACGACAACCTCTACCGGCACTTATTGGAGCTGGAGGAACGCTGGAATTATGTCCTGCCCGAATCGCCCACCCAGCGGGTTGGGGCGCCCCCGGCCGACAAATTCAAGAAGATCGCCCACAGCCAGCCCATGCTTTCCATGAAAGACGCGTTCTCTCCTGACGAGCTGCGCGAATTTGACAAAGGGGTGAGGAGGCTCCTCAAGACAGAGGAAGAAATAGACTACACGGTGGAGCCCAAGTACGACGGTCTCGCCATAGAACTTAACTACCGGGGCGGTCTGCTCGCCGTGGCGTCGACGAGGGGCGACGGGTTCGTCGGGGAAGACATCACGAGAAATGTCAAGACCATGAAGGCGATCCCCTTGAGGATCGCGGCCGACGGGCAAGTCCCCGACGAGATAGACATCCGGGGAGAGGTCTACATGAACCTCGAAGACTTCAGGAAGCTGAACAGGGAAAGGGAAGAGAGGGGCGAGTCGGCTTTCGCCAACCCGAGGAATGCCGCCGCGGGCACCGTGAGGCAGCTCAATCCCGCGGTTACCGCCTCCCGCAACCTCTATCTGGTCTGTTACGGCGTGGGCACAACGAAAGGGATAGACTTCCCGAGCCAGGAGACGCTCATCGACTGGCTTCGCTCCTCGCACTTCCCCACTCCCGCAATTTTCACGCGGGTCAGGGGCATCGACCAGGCCGTCGGCAAGGTGCAGGAGATCGGAGACCGCCGGGATTCCCTCCCCTTCGAGATCGATGGGGCCGTGGTAAAGGTGAACGACTTCTCTCTGCAGCAACAACTGGGCGCAAGAACCAGGGAGCCCCGTTGGGCGATCGCCTACAAGTTTAAGGCCCACCAGGCAATCACCACGATAAGGGATATCAGGGGCAGCGTGGGAAGGACCGGCGTCATTACCCCGTACGCGGTCTTCGAGCCGGTAGGGGTGGGCGGCGTCACCGTCACGAGATCGACCCTTCACAACTGGGACGAGATAGAGAGGAAGGACATACGGATCGGCGATACCGTGGTGATCGAAAGGGCCGGGGACGTCATCCCCCACGTCGTGGCCGTCGTCAAGGAGAAGAGGACCGGGAATGAGCGACGTTTTCCGATTCCGGAAACATGCCCGGCGTGCGGCTCGATGGTGATGCGTGAAGAAGGCGCGGTGGCGGTCAGGTGCGTTGCCCTCTCCTGCCCCGCCCAGGTACAGGAGAAGATCATCCATTTTGCCTCCAGGGGCGGCATGGACATCGAGGGGCTCGGCGAGAAGAATGTGGCGCTCCTGCATTCGGTGGGTCTGATCAAGCGGTTCGAAGACATCTACCGGTTGAAAAAGGAGGACCTTCTCAAGTTGCCGCGCTTTGCAGAAAAATCGGCCCGGAACCTGATCGATGCGATCGAGAGATCGAAACGGACGACCCTTTCCAGGTTCCTCTATGCTATCGGCATCCCGCACGTGGGGGAGTATGGTGCGCGCCTGCTCGCGACGCGGTTCAGGGGCCTGGAAGAGCTTTACCGCGTCACTTTGGTGCGGGTGCTCGAAATAAAGCAGGTGGGGGAGACGATCGGCGACGCTGTCTCCACGTTCTTCCATGACGAAGGGAATATCGGTACCTTCGAGTCCCTGCGGGAGCTCGGCCTGCGCATAGAGAATCCCGATTTTGCGCCCGAGGAGAAACCTAAAGGGCCGCTTGCCGGTATGACGTTCGTCATCACGGGCACCCTGCCCGCGCCGAGGAAAGAGGTAGAGGAGCTGGTCGAGAGGCACGGAGGGCATGTCTCGTCGCAGGTTTCTGCGAGCACCGATTATGTGATCGTCGGAGAAAACCCCGGATCCAAACTGGCAAAAGCGGAAAAGCTGGAAGTGAAAACTATCACCTACACCGAACTCCCCGGATTGACCGGGGAGGGCAAAGGGGGCTGAAGACCATGCAAGCTATCGTCGCAGGCACATCATTACTCCGTTCGGGCCTTTTCAAGAACTGGGATGAGTTCGTCGTCGAGACACCGTATGGCAAGGTGTCGGTAAGCAAGGCGTCCCAGTACCTCTTTCTGCAGCGCCATGGAAAAAAGGGCGTACCGCCTCACATGATCGACCACCGCGCCAATATCTGGGCGCTCAAGAGCCTCGACGTGCAAGGCATCATTGCGGTCAACGCCGTGGGAAGCCTCAAAACGAACCTCAAGCCGGGCATGTGCGTCATCCCCGACGACTTCATTTCACCTTGGAACATACCTACCTTTTTCGACTACGAGATGCGCTTCACCATCCCCCTCATGGACGCCTCCTACGCGCAGAAGATGCACCGTATCTGCACCGGCCTTGAGCTGGAGACAGAGCTGGGCGGCATCTATATCCAGACGTCCGGGCCGCGCTTNNACGAAGGCCGAGATAAACGTGCTCAAGAAACTGGGCGACGTGGTAGGGATGACCATGGCCTCCGAGGCGACCCTGAGCATGGAATACGCCATCCCTTACGTAAGCCTTTGCGCCGTCGACAACTATTGCAACGGAGTCCTCAAGGCGCCCCTCAACATGGATGAGGTCGACGAGCAGATCATCAAGAACGGCAGGACGATAGAAGCGGTCCTCCAGACCATCCTGGCCGAAGGTTTTTAGTGGACATCCTGATTAAAGGCGTCCGCCTCCCCGAGGGCCAGGTCCGCGACATCTTCATCGAAGACGGGAGGATCGACGAAATATCGGCGGCATGCACCAGGAAGGCCGACCGCACCGTAGACGGGGCCGGTAAGGTGGCCCTGCCCGCCTTTATCAACGGCCACACCCATGCGGCCATGACGCTCATGCGCGGTTATGCGGATGATTTGCCCCTGAAGCAGTGGCTCGAAGAAAAGATATGGGCCCTGGAGGCCAAGCTGACGGGCGAGGACATCTACTGGGGGACGAAGCTCGCCTGTCTCGAAATGATCAGGAACGGCATCACCGTCTTCAACGATATGTACTGGTTCTGGGAGGATTCGGCCCGCGCGGTGTGCGACATGGGCGTCAGGGGCTTCCTCTCCGCCGTCTTTATCGACATGTTCGACCCGAAGAAGGCAGGCGAGCAGATCGAATCGAATATCGAGCTCTTTCGCATGGCGGAGAAGTACAGGCCGAATGTCGTCTTCAGCCTCGGCCCCCACGCCCTTTACTCCGTGTCGAAAGAAAGCCTCCGATGGATCGCGGAGTTTTCCCGCAAGCACAACCTGCTCGTCCATATGCACCTCTCCGAAAGCGGGGACGAGACACTTTTCTGCCGGGAGAAGTACGGCCGCTCGCCCGTCGAGTTCCTCGAAGAGCAGGGCCTGCTCTCGGAGAGGTTCACCGGCGCCCATGGCTGCTGGCTAAGTGCGGACGACGCGGCAATCCTTGCGCGGACAAAAGCGAGCCTGATCAACAACCCCGTCTCGAACCTCAAATTGTGCGTGGGCCGCATATTCCCCTACGGGCTCGTGCACGAGCACGCTATCCCTTATTGCTTCGGCACGGACGGCTGCTCCTCGAACAACCACCTTGACATGATGGAGACCATAAAATTGGCCTCCCTCCTCGCGAAATTTTCCACGAACGACCCCACTTTCCTCCCTGCCAGGGAGACCTTCGAGAGGGCGACGACGGAAGCCGGCCGCATTTTCGCGCTCGGCACATGGGAGATCGAGGTCGGGTCATCCGCGGACATCATCCTTATCGACCTTGACAGGCCCGAGTTCGTGCCGAATTTCGATACCTATTCGGATATTGTCTACGCGGCAAACGGCTACGTCGTCGATACGGTCATCTGCATGGGCCGCGTCGTGATGGAGGGCCGCCACGTGGACGGCGAGGAGCAGATCATGGAGCGCGCGCGCCGGGCCGCGAGGGACCTCGCCGCGCGATGAGGTTCGTGTGCGACCAGATGCTCGGCAAGCTGGCGAAGTACCTGCGCATCCTGGGGTTCGATGCCGCCTACGCCGCGAGCCGCGCGGCCCTCGACCGCTACCGCACGCATGAGGGCGACCGGGTCCTGCTCACGCGGCGAAAGGGGGCTTCCCGCTTCGCGAAGACCGTCCACATCAATTCTGAGATCACACGCGAGCAGCTAAGGGAGATAAAAGCCCTGGTGAAGCCGGCCGTCTCGGCCAACGCGGTCTTCGGCAGGTGCATCGAGTGCAACGTGGAGCTGATCGAGGCCGACAAGATGGACATCGAACCCCTCGTCCCCGAGTTCGTCTATCACCATTACACGCGCTTCAAGATATGCCCCTCCTGCAAGAGGGTCTACTGGGAGGGGTCGCACACGTCTGGTATGACCGCCCTCCTCGAGGAGATGCTTTCCTGATGCCCTTCCCTTTCAAGGATGTGATCGAGCGCTTCAAGGAGTTTTATAAATCCGACGTCCCCGTTGTCACGAAGATCGCCGCGGAAAAGCACGACCCCTTTCTCGTGCTCATCGGCTGCCTGCTCAGCCTGAGGACAAAGGATGAGACCACGGAAAAGGCCATGGAGCGCCTGATGAAAAGGGCCCGCACGCCTGCCGGGCTGCTGTCGCTCCCCACCGAAGAGGTCGAAAAGATCATCTATCCCGTGGGCTTCTACAAGGTGAAGTCCCGCCTCATCAAAGAGATCAGCCGCACGATCATCGAAAAATACCACAACGTCGTGCCCGATACCCTGGACGAATTGCTCACCCTCAAGGGCGTCGGACGGAAGACCGCCAATATCGTGATCACCGAAGCCTTCGGCTCGCCCGGCATCGCCGTCGACACCCACGTCCACCGCATCTCCAACAGGCTCGGCGCGGTAAAGACGAGGACGCCCGATGAGACGGAGATGGCACTACGGGAGATCCTCCCGCGGGAATACTGGGCGGTATACAATCGGCTCCTGGTCACCCACGGCAAAAGGACCTGCACCCCCCTCTCGCCATGGTGCGGCAGGTGCCCGGTAAGGGCCTTCTGCGGACGGGTGGGGGTGACGAGGTCGCGGTAGGGCGGCCGGGAGAAGAAGCAGTTGCGCATTGGGCGGTCTTCCATCCTCCTCGGACCAACTCCCGGCTATCGCAGTTGCTTTGCCGAGCACCTGTTACCGCTTGATCACCGTCCCTAAGCTTGCATGGGAATACGGATGGGAAGAGCGAACATACGGGGTCACCGGTCTACGGGGTAACCTTCTCTATCGCACCATCATGTGTCCTTTTGGCGCTTCAAATAGTTTTTTACGAACGACTTACCATGCTCCGTTAAATTTCCCCCGTCAATTTCAACCAGTCCAGCCCTCACTAACGGGACTCTTCCCCACCTGCTTACCGGTGCCTTGCCTTCAGACAACTCAATCAAGTACACCATGTCCGAATTCGTAAGCCCCTGCGTCTCTGTGGCAAAATTACTAGCTTCTCTCACAAGCGCTTCTGCTTGTTGAGATTTGCCTTCTTTTTCGAGTGCTACTGCCCTCTTTACGGCATCATGCATGTAGCGTTCGAGGGATACTTTGAATGAGAACTTACCGACGGTGCCCTCGACATTCTGAAAGCGCTCCAATAGCTTAACGATAGGTGTGCGGAATCATCAATCATTGCATCCCCCAAGAAAAGGGAACAGGGGGACAGGCTGCCCTTTTCGGCTTGCTTTCTCCTTCGTTCGGCCGCAAACTGTCCGCCTTTCCGTATCTTATAATATTTGCAATATGGGTGAAATTACAAGGAAAATGTTGTGGCATTTCAGCATTCGCCGCTCCTCCAGCGGTCTTAGAGTCACAGCATCGGGCAAATAGAGCGCCGGTGACTTCCCCAGCCCCTCACGAATCAAAATTCACCTCAAAGAGATAGTCGGCATAGAACGACAGGGGCGTCGTTCCGTTCATTCCGTTATTCTTCAGAAGTGAAAGGAATGGACTGCTTCTTTCACTTTGCCTTCTTCTTCGTTCTTCGTTGGTCGCAAACTCTCCCGTCCGGCACTGATGCTGGGAGCGCAGGGCGGAGCACAGCGCCGTTCTATTTGCCGATGGCTATTTACTCGACTGCCTCGGCGATCTTCATATCGCCCCTGAGAAGCTCATTCACCACTGAGGATCGGTCATTTCCCTTTTTCGAAGCGATTTTCTCTACGAAGGCTGAAACTTCCTCGTCGAGATAAATGGGAATGTTCAACTTCATATCCGGATGATAGAACTTACCTCTCTCACCTTTTGAGAAATCATACTCTTTTTTCATATTCATTCACCGTATATTTTGGTTTCTCGCTTTGTCGCCTTCCGGCTTGAAATAATCCTGATTGTAACAGTATCCTCACTTTCTCCTTGAAATGTGTGGATCACAATCAATAGTCTTCCTTTCTCCGAAATCCCCATGCTTACCCATCTGTCTTCAGTTTCACTATGGTCTGGATCAGGTATGGAAAGTGCCCTCGAATCTCTAAATACGGTTGCAGCTTCCTCAAAAGGTACGCCATGTTTATCCCAGTTATCGCGTGCCTTTCTGGGATCCCACTCAAAAGTGTAATTTATTGGCATTTTTCCACACAACGGTACCCGATAAACCCTGCCTCTGCGGCAGGGTGAAACGAGTAAATCAAAAAATTCTCTTACGTATTTTAGTGAATACCTTTTCTCCCGGAATTGTTTTTGCTGTGCTGTTCGCGATCTCCTTAACCCTCTTTTCCGCTTCCTCGGCCCACAGCTTATCAATCTCGATTTGTGTGGGATTCAAGCTTAGGAACAACTTGTCTACAAGGAGCGTTCTTTTTTCGACTGGCAATGATATCGCTTCGTCAAAAAGGTCTTCGGTCTTTCTCATGTCTGCCTCCGACGGATCACTTTACTTAATTATAGCATGCCCCTTTGAAAAGGAAACGGGCTGCTTTTTCACCTTGCCTTCTCTTCGTTAGCCATAAACCATCCCGTCCGTCCTTCTGAGTCTTATAACATTTACCATATGGCTGAAATTACAAGGAAAATGTTGCGGCATTTCAGCATTCGTCGCTTTCCCCACCGCCGTCTATGTATTAAGTTACAAAAGAACCACGGCAATACCTAAAGCTATACGGCAAGGGGAGTAAGCGTGCGGAGACGGGCTTGGCGTGCGGCCCGCTTTGGATCGCTGTGACCGAGGGCCTGACTTCGTCGGCCGTACCGGTCTATTTAGCCGGTTTTGGCGGATCGAGCAGGATTATCTCTATCCTTCTGTTCAGGGCCCTGTTCTGCACGGTATCGTTTGCGGCGACCGGCCTGTACTCCGCGTAGCCCGACGCGGAGATCCGGCTGGGCTCGAACCCGTATTTTTCGATCAGGTGGCGCACGACTTCCGTGGCCCTTCTCGTCGAGAGTTCCCAATTGGACCTGAATTCCGCGGTATTGATGGGCACGTTATCCGTATGTCCCTCGATCATGACATGGTTGTTGCTCTTCTCCAGTATCGTGGCGATCTTCCGCAACGCGCTTTTCGCCGTCTCTTTCAGTTCCGCCTTCCCCTCGTCGAAGAAAGCCCTGTCCATTATGCGGATCACGATACCCCTCCCGTCGCGGAAGACCGAAATCTTGTGCCCCTCATCATTGGCGCCCGCCATGGCCGCTATCTGGTTTTCCAGCTCCGCCTCGATCTGCCGGCCCGTCCCCGCTGCTGCAAGCGACGGGTTGATGAGGTTCCGACCACCGGCTCTTCCTTCTTTGAGCACGCTCGATCCGCCCTTGAATATGGTCTTCAGGCGCTCCGCTACCTCCTGGTGCTTTTGGGCGTCCTGCTTGGAGAACGTATACATCATGATGAAGAAGGCGAGAAGGAGTGTGATAAGATCGGCGTAGGTAATGAGCCACCGCTCGAGGTTCTCGTGTTCGTCCTCTTTCTTTCTTCTTCTCATCCTTCTTCTCCCGCGCGTTGGTCGGGGAGGAGGAAGGAAAGGAGCTTCATCCTGATTACCCTCGGGTTGTCGCCCATTGCGAGCGAGACAATTCCTTCGCTTATGATTTCAAGGTAGATTACTTCGTCCTGGTGTTTAGCCTTAAGCTTGTCGGAAATAGGCAGGTAAATAAGGTTGGCCAGTGCAACTCCCCACAGGGTCGCGATGAAAGCCCCGGCAATCGCCGAGGCCATATTCGAGCTATCCTCCATGCTTCCAAGGGCATGGATAAGGCCGAGGACCGTTCCCATGATTCCGAGAGTCGGTGAAAATCCGCCGAGTTTCTGGAAGAACGCGGAGCCTATTTTGTGCCGCTCGTGCATGTAGGACATCTCTATATCGAGGATCTCCCTGATCTTTGTCGTTTCAAAACCGTCTATGGCACGCTGGATCGATTTCCTGAGAAAGGAGTCGTGAATTGTGGAAAGATCTTTTTCGAGGCTTAACAGGCCGTTCTTGCGCGACTTTTGTGAAAGTGTGTAGATAAAGTCGATCAGCGGCAACGGGTCGAGCTTCTTTTCGAAAAGGATGATCCTGAAGAGCTTTGGGAGATTGCGCAACTGGCCGAACGACGTCGTCACGATCGCGGCGCCGAAGGTGCCGAATATCACCAGGATCATGGCCGGTACCTGGATGAGCGCCGAGAGATGACTACCCTCCATGACAAAGGAGACGAGCACGGCCCCAATGCCCAGACACAGCCCGAAAATGGTCGTGATATCCATCGGTTTCCCGCCCGCCTAGGGTATTTGATTCATCCTCAGGCACTCTCTCTCCCTCGCAAAAATATGACCGACCAGNNCACTCTCTCTCCCTCGAAAAAATGTAACAAACCAGGTCATCCCGGTCTTTTTCGCTCATGGCCGCGAAAGTTACGGCGGTCTCCCACCCATCCCTATCCTCTATGCCCGCGGGGTTGACCCGCACCACCCTGCCCAGCGCCCTTAAGCTGCGGCCGGGAAAAGACGGCAGCCCCATGCGAAGTTCCAGGTAGGCGCCCTCTTCCAGTTTCACGGTGGAACAATATTTCAGGCCCGAGCCGCTTATCGTGACGTCGACGTATACGCTTTGAAACCGGTCGTCCCTGTTGGACAGCAGCTCGATTATCGCATCCAGCTTCCTGTCGATGCTCGCCAGATAGGCGTACAGCTCGTTCTTTCGAAAAGCGGAGTGCTCCCCCGGCAACCCATCGGCCCTGGACGCGGCGGGGCCGGGAAGAAGGTCCGGTCCTTTCAGGGTTTTCTCCAGCACGAGGGATTCCTGGTGGCTCACCTCCTTGAATTCCAGGAGCAGGCGGTCGCTTATCCTGAAAAATTCACGTCTTTCAATCTCTGCGGAAGCCACTGCCGATTATCTCCATGAAACAGTCCGCCATGTCCGGGTCGAACTGTTTCCCCCTGCACCTTTTGATCTCTGCCACTACCTCCTCCTTTGTCTGGGCTTTCCTGTAGGGCNNTCTTTGTAGCAGCGGCGGCTGCTCAACGCGTCGAAGACGTCGGCCACGGCGACGATGCGCCCCTCTATGGGGATTTTGTGGCCGGCCAGACCGTGCGGGTAGCCGGTGCCGTCGAACCTCTCGTGGTGGTGCCTCGTTATCCTGGCTTCGTTCGCCAGGATATCGAAACGGTTGATGATCTCCTCGCCGTAGACCGAATGGCTCTTCATGAGGGTATACTCATCATCGGTCAACCCGCCTGCTTTCAGGAGGATCGAATCGGGAATCCCGACCTTGCCCACATCGTGTATGGGGGCAACGATCCGCACGACGTCCTTGTCGTAGTCGGTTGCGCCGAGAGCGTCCGCGAGGCGAAGCGACATTTCCGCGACCCGCCTGCAGTGGCCTTCGGTATACATGTCCCGCCTGTTGATAGCGACGATCAGAGAGGTGAGCGTGTGAAGGACGCCCTCGAAAAGGCTCTCATAAAGCAGCCTGTTTTCGATCTGCGTGGAGGCTTTGTCCGCTATCATCTTCAGGAAGTCTATGTCGTCCTGGCTGAAGGCGTTTTTCGCGGGGCGCCCGTTTGACTTCTTCCCCATCATGATGGCGCCTACCCATTCTCCTTTTATTATGAGGGAGAAGAATATCTTATTATCTTTCAGGAAATGCCTCTTCCCGGACCTGACTTCCTCGATTATCACTGATGAAATTGGTATATTTGCCTCGATAACTCCATCCGGCGTCGTCCGCGTCCGGTAAAGCATAAGCTGTTGGTTCTCGTGGTCCATAATATAGTAGCCGTACGCCGCCGAATTGAGGACCTCTTTTACCACCAGGACGGTCTTTTCGTAAATATCGTCAAATATGCTCAGGGAATTGAATGTGTTCGAAATATGATACATCTTGGTGAGCTCGGCGATCTTGGCCTGAAGTTGTCGATTGAGCACCTCGATCTTCCTGCTGTCCTCCAGGTCGGACAAGATACTGTTTTTCTCCAGGAGAAGCTCTCTCTGTTTCCGGACTTTCATGATCCCCAGCAGGAGCTTGTCGATGGAAAAGGGCTTCATCAGGAAGTCGCTCGCGCCCTTCTTCATCGCCTCGATGATCATGTCCGGATCGTTATACCCGGTGATCATGACGACGGCGATGGTGGGGTCCTGAAGCCTTATGGTGTCAAGAAGGGCGATGCCGTCCGTATCGGGCAGTTTTACGTCGAGTATGACAATTTCAACATTCTTGTCCGAGAGCACATCAACGGCCTGCTTTCCCGTCGAGGCCTTATAGACTTCACAGTTGTAAGGAAGAAGGAAGTCCGAGATGAGCTGAATAATATCAGGGCTGTCGTCTACAAGAAGAATTTTAGAACCTTCGATCATGGATCGACCTTTCGCTCCTTAAATCTTAATCGTTATTTATCCGCCGCCTCGGGAAGGCTGCTTTCATCCGCACGGATTTCATCCATCAGTCCGTCATCGGTAAAGCGCGCCATTTGTTCCGCGTCCAGCCATTTGCGGTACCTCGATATCTCGAAATAGAAACTCTTCAGCTTATCGAACAACTGCTTGTTTGCCTTCTTGAGCACTATTTTGTCTTTCGCGTTGTTGATTACCACTTTCAGCTCTTCGATCCTGAAAGGCTTCACCAAATAGTCGAAAGCGCCGGCCTTTACCGATTCTATGGCGCTGTCGAGGGAAGCGTAACCGGTGATGATAATAAATTCGGTCGTATTCTCCCCCATGCCGGCGATCTCCCTGATCAACTCTATGCCGGTCATACCCGGCATATTCAGGTCGGTAATAATGAGATCGAAGGCAGTTTCGGCATATTTTGCCAGCGCCTCTTTTCCGTCTGCGGCGCCTTGCGCAAGATAGCCCTCCTCCCGCAGATATTCTTCGAGAATGCTTCTGATCTCCCGATTATCGTCGACTATAAGTATTCTGA
>PLSJ01000188.1 GCA_003165115.1 Syntrophaceae bacterium
CGAGAAAACAACGGACAATGATTCTGCTCATACTGCCTCCATCCCACCCGCATTTCGTCATATGGGGCCTAACTTCCGCAGCCAACAGAAAAATTAGTGTCGCATGGGGCGTTTGGCCTTGTCAAGTTTTTTGGCCGATGTCCGCAGTTCATTTGAATTGAAAAACATGGTATACAATATAAGGTTCCGGCCGCCAATGAGGGCCGGGACGAATCGCGCAAGATCGGGAGGGGAGACTTCCATGAGCACCAACCAGGACGTGGCTCGCGCCATGAAGATCAGTCTCGACGCGGTCGTCGAGGGGCTGCCCCCGATGCCGCCTTTCGTGGAGGGCATCAGGAGGGCCCCGAAGAGGAGGTTCACGCTCGGCCGCTCCGAGACCGTCCTCGCCCTGCAGAACGCGCTGCGCTACGTGCCGGAAAAGTGGCATGGGGCGCTTGCGCCGGAGTTCCTCGACGAGCTTGTCACCAGGGGCCGGATCTACGCGTACCGCTTCAGACCGGCCGGGAGGATCAGGGGCAACCCCCTGGAATCGTACCACGGGTCGTCTCTCGCCGGCAGGGCCTTCCAGGTGATGATCGACAACAACCTTGATTTCGACGTCGCCCTCTATCCGTACGAGCTTGTCACCTACGGCGAGACGGGCCAGGTCTGCCAGAACTGGATGCAGTACCGCCTCATCACGGCGTATCTCCAGGCATTGACCGAGGAACAGACGCTGGTGGTCGAGTCGGGCCATCCCGTGGGCCTCTTCCGGTCCGACCGCCACGCGCCGAGGGTGATCCTCACGAACGGCCTCCTCGTCGGGCAGTTCGACGACCAGGAGAACTGGAACAGGGCGGCCGCCCTCGGCGTCTCGAACTACGGCCAGATGACGGCGGGCGGATGGATGTACATAGGACCCCAGGGCATCGTCCACGGCACCTACAGCACGGTCCTCAACGCGATCCGCCTCAAGCTCGCCCTTCCCGAAGAGGGCGACATGAGGGGCCACCTCTACGTCTCTTCCGGGCTGGGCGGCATGAGCGGCGCCCAGGGGAAAGCCGTGGAGATCGCGCAGGGCGTCGCCGTCATCAGTGAGGTGGACCCGTCCCGCATCCAGACGAGGCGGGCGCAGGGCTGGATCGGCCACGTGACCGACACGCCGGCCGAGGCTTTTCGCCTGGCCCGGACGTTCATCGAAAAGAAGGAGCCCGCTTCCATCGCCTTCTTCGGCAACATCGTCGACCTGCTCGACCATGCGGTGGAAAACCGCATCGACATCGACCTGCTCTCGGACCAGACCTCGTGCCACGCGCCATACGAAGGCGGGTACTGCCCGCAGGGCCTCAGCTTCGCACAAAGGACCGAGTTGCTCGCCAAAGAGCCGGGGGCTTTTAGGGAGATGGTCGACCGGTCGCTCGGCCGCCACTTCAGCCTGATCAGGACCCTCGTCTCCAGGGGCGCCTATTTCTTCGACTATGGGAACAGCTTCATGAAGGCCGTCTACGACGCGGGCGTGAAAGAGATCTGCAGGAACGGCACCGACCCCCTCGACGGCTTCATCTTCCCCTCATACGTGGAGGACATCATGGGACCGCTCCTCTTCGATTACGGCTACGGTCCTTTCCGCTGGGTGGTGCTGAGCGGGAAGCCCGAAGACCTGGCGTTGACGGACCGGGCGGCCATGTCGTGCATCGACCCCGAGCGGAGGTTCCAGGACAGGGACAACCACGCGTGGATCAGGGACGCGGGCAGGAACGGGCTGGTCGTGGGGACCCAGGCGCGCATCCTCTACCAGGACGCGGAAGGCCGCGTGGGGATCGCCCTCAAATTCAACGAGATGGTGCGTTCGGGCGAGATAGGGCCCGTCATGATCGGGAGGGACCACCACGACACGGGCGGCACCGATTCGCCCTTCAGGGAGACGGCGAGCATCAGGGACGGCAGCAACATCACGGCGGACATGGCCGTCCAGTGCTTCGCGGGGAACGCCGCCCGAGGCATGAGCCTGGTCTCCCTGCATAATGGGGGCGGCGTCGGCATCGGCAAGGCGATCAACGGGGGCTTCGGCCTCGTCCTCGACGGGAGCGAGAGGGTAGACGACATCATCAGGAGCGCCATCCCCTGGGACGTGATGGGCGGCGTGGCGAGGAGGGCGTGGGCGCGCAACGCCAACTCCATCGAGACGGCGATCCGCTACAACGAGGAAAGGGAAGGCTCGGACCACCTGACGTTGCCCTTCCTGTCCGACGAGAAAGTCCTCACCAGTCTTGTGGACAAGGCCTTTTCCGAAGGCTTGCCTTAAAGAAACGTACCGGCAAGGAGACGCGTCATGAAGAAGGTCGTCGAATGCGTGCCCAACTTCAGCGAAGGGAGGGATGAGGACAAGATCGGCCGCATCCTCGCTGCCTTTCAGGGGAGGGAGGGCGTGAGGCTCCTCGACCACGAACACGACGCCGACCATAACAGGCTCGTGGTCACCGTCGTGGGAGAGCCGGCCCCGCTGAAAGATGCGGTCCTCGCCGCGGTCGGGTCGGCGGTCTCCCTCATCGACATGACGCGCCACGAGGGACAGCACCCGCGCATGGGCGCCGTAGACGTCATCCCCTTCATCCCCGTGGCGAACGTCACCATGAGTGATGCCGTCGCGCTCTCGAAAGAGGTGGGCCGGGCCATCGCAGGGATGTACGCCGTCCCCGTTTTCCTCTACGAAGAATCAGCCTCCGACCCCTCGCGCCGCGACCTCTCGGCGATAAGAAAAGGGCAGTTCGAGGGCATGGCCGAAAAGCTGCGGCTCCCCGAATGGAAGCCCGACTTCGGAAAAGCGGAGCCGCACCCGACGGCGGGGGTAACCGCCGTGGGCGCACGGATGCCGCTGGTCGCCTTCAACGTGAACCTCGATACGGCGGATTTGGCCGTGGCTGCCGCGATAGCGAAGGCGGTCAGGCACGCGAGCGGGGGACTCCGTTTTTGCAAGGCCATCGCCGTCGACCTGAAAGAGAGGGGCATGACCCAGGTCTCCATGAACATGACCGATTTCACGAGGACGCCCCTCTATCGCGCGATCGAGCTCGTGCGCGTGGAGGCGAGGCGGTACGGCGTCAACGTCGTCGGCAGCGAGGTCGTCGGCCTCCTCCCCATGGCCGCCCTGATCGAGTCCGCTGCCTATTACATGGGTCTCGAGCAC
>PLSJ01000171.1 GCA_003165115.1 Syntrophaceae bacterium
GCGGCGGCATGTTCGGAATCGTGAGCAGATTTGGATGCGATCTGAGCACTGTCGGCCGTAGGCGTACTCAATGTACGCTGGAGGGCACAGGGCGAAGAGCGCGCCAAAGATCGCGATTCCGACCATGCCGTCGTCCGCCCGACCAGAGAGAGAAAGATGATGGAAGATAAAAAAAAGAAGAAAGAACTACGGCGCGAGGGTGATCCGGTTGATGAGGGTGACCAGTGCACCGGGATAGACGCCCCACCAGACGAGCAGGATGAAGAGCAAGACCATCACCGCCCGCGCCTTGAGCGGCGCCGCCGGGGCGATGGCCGGGCCGGGCCGCGTATCCTTGTACAGGGCGGCGATGACGCGCAGATAGTAGAAGAGGCCGATCGTGCTCGTGACTATCAGGACGATCACCGGCAGCCAAAGGGCAGAGCCGACGCCGGCGAGGACAATATACGCCTTCCCGATGAACCCCGCCGTGAGCGGCATCCCCGCCAGCGACAGGAGCATGAGCGTGAATGTCCCCGCGAGCCAGGGCCGCCGCGGGAAAAGGCCCTCGTACTCCTCGATCGCATCCGCATCGCTCTCTTTTGTCGAGAGCAGGGTCACCACGCCGAAGGCGCCCAGGGTCGTGACGAAATACGCCACGAGGTAGTAGGCCACGGCCGCCACCCGATAAGGACCCGTGGCCATGAAAGCCACCAGGAGATAGCCGAAATGGGCTATGGATGAATAGGCGAGGAGCCGCTTTATATTGCGCTGGAAAAGGGCGAGCAGGTTCCCCGCGGCCATGGACGCAATGGCGATGACCGTGAAGACGAGCAGGAGCCGGGGGTGGTTGCCCGGGCCCACGTCGGTGAAATAGCGCAGAAAGAGGGCGAAGACGGCGCCCTTGGAAATCGTGGCGATGAAGGCCGTCACCGGGGCGGGCGCGCCAACGTATACGTCGGGCGCCCACATGTGGAAGGGGACGACGCCGAGCTTGAACCCTATGCCGGTAAGGAGGAACACCATCCCGGCCGTCGCCGCTAACCGTCCGTCGGCGAGGCCGCTCATCCGTGGGCCGAGCAGGGTGAAGTCCATGGTGCCCGTCAGGCCGTAAATGATCGCCATGCCGTAGAGCAAAAATGCCGACGAGGTGCCGGAGACGATCAGGTATTTGATGCCGGCTTCCGTGTGGGATGGCCTGGCGCGCAAATAGGCGATCAACGGGTACAGAGAGACGCTCAAAACCTCCAGACTGAGGAAAAATGAGACGAAGTGACGGGAACCGATCAGTGCCACGGCCCCGAGGAGTGCACCCAGCAAAAGCAGGTAAAATTCTTCAGGCGCGGTGCTTCGCCCCTGAAGGTAGTCGTAAGAGAGGACGGTCACGAGGAACCCCGCGGCCAGCATGAGGGCGCTAAAGAAAAGGGCGAAGCCGTCGAAGAGGAAGAGGAGGCCGACCTGTGCGGGGATGAGGGGGATCACGGCGGCGAGACCGGCCAAGGCAGCGAGGATCCCGGTAAGCGTAAGGCAAAACGTGAGCCTGTGGCACCTATGGACCGAGATCGTGACCATGGAGACCACCAGTGTTGCGGCGACGATCATGAGCGGCAGGAGGGGAATGAGAGAAAATGTCACCTCCGCCTCCCTGGGGTCAGGGTTTCGTCCGGTGTTATTCCCGCGTGATATCCCGCCACAATCGCGCGCACCGGTAGGGTGGCCTTCCGCACCAGGTCGATAAAGGGCTGCGGGGCGAGGCCGAGCCACAAGAGGGGAGCCGTCATCAGGCACATGATGCTCATCTCGCGGACCGAGAGGTCGGGGACCTTCCAGCCCCCGGTGTTCTCGCCGAAGAATATCCGCTGCATCATGCGGAGGGCGTAGGCGGTGGAGAAGACGAAGCCCAGGGATGCGGCGACGGCCAGGCCGGGGTGCGCCGGGTAGAGGCCGAGGACGACCATGAATTCACCCAGGAAATTGGCCATCCCCGGCAGACCCAGGGAGGCGAGGGCAAAAAACATCGAGACGCCGCCCATGCGGGGCGCGACCGCCCAGAGGCCGCCCATGCTGCTTAGGGAGCGGGTATGAAGCCGCTCCTGGAGCACACCCGCGAGGATGAAGAGCGCCCCCGTTCCGAGGCCGTGGGAGACGATCTGGATCATGGCGCCCTGGAAGGCGAGGCCGCTGCCCGCAAAGAGACCGAGGAGCACGAACCCCATGTGGCTGACGCTCGTATACGCGATGAGGCGTTTCACGTCGTCCTGGCCGAAGGCGAGGAGGCTGCCGTAGAGCACCCCGACGACGCCGAGCACCATGAGGGGCATGGCCGCGCCCTGGGCTTGCGCAGGGAAGAGGGGGATTGCAAAGCGGAACAGTCCGTAGGCCCCTGTCTTGAGCAGGAGGCCGGCGAGGATGACGCTGCCCGCGGTAGGGGCCTGGGTATGCGCGTCCGGCAGCCACGTGTGGAAGGGCACGGCGGGGAGCTTCACCAGGAAGGCGGCGAGGAACCCGAGCTGCAAAAGGAGCGCCGCCGGCACGGCCATGGACGTATGGAGCAGGGCTTCGTAGTCGAAGGTGTACAGCCCCGTGGCGCGGCCGTGGGCGAAATAGAGGCCGACAATGGACGCGAGCATGAAGAGGCCGCTCGCCTGCGTGAAGAGAAAAAACTTGACGGAGGCCCGGATGCGGTCTTCATGGCCCCAGAGTGAGATGAGAAAATACATGGGCACGAGCATGAGCTCCCAGGCAAAATAGAAGAGGAAGAGGTCGAGGCTGAGGAACACGCCGAGCACGCCCGCGATCGTCCAGGTGAGACACAGGTGGAAAAATCCCGTCCTTTCGGTAATCTCGTTCCAGGACGCGGCACTGGCCATGCAGCCGAGGAAGGTGGTCAGGGTGATAAGCACGAGGCTCGCCCCGTCGACGGCCAGATGGAAGCTCACCCCCGGAAGGATGAGCCAGGGGGCCTGGAAGGAAGCGAGCCATTGGCCCGAGACCGGCTGATGCATGACGCCGGGAAAGAGCGCGGCCGTGAGCAGAAAATCGATGGCCAGGGTGATAAGCGAGATCCACCGGGGGAGTCTCGCGCTCACGGACCCGGTGAGCCACGCGACGACCCCTCCACAGACAGGAATAAAAAGAATAACCGCCAGTATCACCTAGAACACCACCAGCGCGATAAAAGCCGCCCCGCCAAGGGCTATCGCCATTACGTACCAGCGGACCTTCCCCGACTGGGTCGCGCCGAGCATTTTCGACCCGAGCCCGCACGTCCACGCGAGGGCGCGAAAGGGCAGGTCGATGAAATCGGCCGTGTTGACGCGGGCGAGCGCGATGAAAGGGCCGACGAACAGGGCCTGGTAAAGCCGGTCGAACCCCCAGCCCGACAACAGGAACCCCTGGAGGGCCGCAAGAGAGGGGTTACGGGTCAGGGCCGCTGCATAAGCCGGCCTTGCCCAATAGAGGAGAGCGGCCACACCGATGCCGAGGACCGGGACGCATGCGGCGACGGCCTGCACGGACAACCCGACAGACCCCGGCCGCGTACCCGGCAGGGCGGCTGCGAGGCGGTCGAAGATCACCGGCAAGAGGCCCGCGCCTATGGAGAAGACCGCGAGGACCACGAGAGGGACGGTCATCACCAGGGCCGGTTTCCACCGCACCTGTCGCTCCGGCCCCAGGAACGCCACAAAGACCACACGGAACGAATAGACCGAGGTGAGGAAGGCGCCCATGACACCCGCGACCCAGAGCCATCCGCCGCCTCGCGCGGACAGCCAGGTCGTCCGCAGGATCAATTCCTTGCTGTAGAACCCCGCGGTGACGAAGGGCAGGGCGGAAAGTGACGCCGCCCCGATGAGGAACGTCCAGAAGGCCGCGGGCAGGGTCTTGCGCAGTCCCCCCATTTTGAAGATGTCGTGCTCGTTGCCTGTGGCCTGGATCACGACCCCGGCGCTCAAAAAGAGGAGGGCCTTGAAAAAGGCGTGGGTCACGAAATGGAAGATGGCGGCCGACCACGCGCCCACCCCCAGGGCCAGGAACATGTAGCCGACCTGGCTCATGGTCGAATAAGCGAGGACGCGCTTTATGTCCTTCTGGGCGAGGGCGCTCGCGCCGGCGATAAGGAGCGTAACCGCGCCGATGAGGGCGACGATAAAGAGGACGTCGGGCGCAAGCACGAAGAGCGGCTGCATCCTCGCGACCAGGTAGACGCCCGCCGTCACCATGGT
>PLSJ01000181.1 GCA_003165115.1 Syntrophaceae bacterium
GCTCCCGAGGCCCACCAGGATGACGGTCAGGATCACCATCAGGAAGAAAGTTTTCACTTGATTCATCGGCTCTCCTTACCCTCTATAAGGCAGGGCAATGTACTAATCTTATCTATTTCCGGCTGTTTGTCAAGCCGCCGAGGATCACGGCAAGAGGCGTCAAGGTCTTCGGCAGCAATGAGGAGTTTTGCACCTGGCTCCAAGCGCCATGTGGGCGCTGGGCAACAAAACACCCGTAAGCCTCCTGGTCTCCACAGCAGGGGTGGACATGGTCGACGACGTGATCGGCCGAATCGAGCACGGCGTCTATTCGTGATCGCCTATCGGATCGCCCGAACCGAGCATATCCGGGATATGTCCGGCATTGGTGCACGTATTCACGGGGGCCGGTGGAACCCAAAAGGGGTAAGCATGCTCTATACATCGGAAAGCCGGGCGCTCGCCGCGCTGGAGCTTTATGCAAACCGGACGCGGATGGTCACGTTGAAGGGACCTTTTGTCGCGACGATTATCATCCCCGATACGGTGACAATGAAAGAGATCACGGCCGCCGATCTCCCGGCAAACTGGAACAGGTATCCGGCCCCGGTTGAATTATCGGATATCGGAGCACAATGGGTTGCATCCGGGGAGACACTCGTTCTGGCGGTTCCTTCCGCGCTTGTCTATCAGGAGCGCAATTACCTGATCAGCCCGGAGCATCCCGAAATGGTCCAGGTACGGATGGGCGAAATAGAGGAATACACGTTCGACCAGCGGTTGTCATCGTAGGGTAAGCGACACTTCAGTGGTGATGGTGATGGTCCGTCTCATCGGGCGCCCCGATCTGGCAGTATAGGCCGTTCGTCTGGCACTCTGCGCATTCCATCTGCAGGACCGTGTGCTTTATGCCGATCTCCGACAGCTTGTCCTCGATCTGACCTCTTATCACGTCCGTCTCGCTAATCTTCCTGTCATTCAGGAGTACGTGGGCGGAGAAGGCCGGTACGCCGTGGCCGATAGACCATACGTGCACGTCATGGACGCCGAGCACGTGCTCCATCGCGCAGATCGTCTTCGAGATGTCTTCGGCATGGAACCCGAGGGGACTCAGCTCGAGAAAAATCCAGAGCGATTCCTTGATCACCCGGCTGCCTCCCACGATAATGATGATGCCGACCGCGCCGCTCGCTATCGGGTCTGCCAGGTGCCACCCCGTGAACTTGATCACGATGGCCGCGGCGATGACACCCGCCGTGGCGAACAGGTCGCCCAGCACGTGGAGCCACGCGCTTTTCATATTGAGATCGCCGTGGCCTTCCCCCAACAGCCGGGCCATGACGATGTTTCCCACGAGGCCTCCCGCCGCGACCAGGAGCATCACGTTCGAATTGATTTCGGGCGGGGAGAAGATGCGCCTGTAGGTCTCCACGAAGATGAGGATGGATATGACCACGAGGGTCGAGCCGTTGATGAGGGCGGCCAGTATGCCGATCCTCTGGTAGCCCCAGGTGGCTCGGTAGTCCGAGGGGCGCTTGCCCACGTAAACGGCGATGAGGCTCAGGCCGAGGGCAAACACGTCGGTGAATACGTGGCCCGCGTCGCTCAGGAGGGCCAGGCTGTTTGCGATGATGCCGCCGACCACCTCGGCAAAAAGGACGATAAGCGTGACGATCATTGCCCAGATCAGGCGTCTTTCACGGCTTGCTTTCAACGCTTTTCCTCGCTTGTCGTTATCGGGCGCCCGCCTTTCGGGTGAAGGGCGGCGGCCCTCGTCTCTTCCGGAAATTGCGCCATGGCGTTTTTTACTTCATAAGATAAAATACTCATTGTCAGAACCCCGGTGCTGCTATACAATTAGAATGATTTCATTGTTCCGACGGCAATTATAATTATAGTACCCCAGATTATAACGGCAAGAAAGCTGCTATGGAAGAACTATGGCGCAGGTAATGATCATCGACGACGACGTGACCATGTGCGAGATGCTTTCGAGTATGGTGCACCGGACCGGCCACGACGCGTCGTACGCTCACACCCTCGGTGAGGGGATGAAGCAGATCTCCGCGAAGAACTTCGACATCGTCTTCCTCGATATCCGTCTGCCCGACGGCTCCGGCCTCGATGTGCTGCCCCGTATCAGGGAGATCGCCTCGCCGCCCGAAGTGATCATCATGACGGGTTTCGGCGACCCGGACGGGGCCGAGCTTGCCATCAAGAACGGGGCATGGGACTACATCGAAAAGCCTTCATCCATCAAGGAGATGACGCTCCCCTTTCTTCGCGCCCTCCAGTACCGGGAAGAGAAGAAGGCCCGCAAGCCCGCCGTAGCCCTCAAGTGGGAGGGCATCATAGGTTCCTCCCAACGCATGCGGACCTGCTTCGATATCCTCGCACAGGCGGCAAACTCCGATGCCTCCGTGCTCATCGCGGGTGAGACGGGCACAGGCAAGGAGCTTTTTGCCCGTGCGATTCACGAGAATTCGCCCAGGGCCAACAAGAACTTCGTGGTGGTGGATTGCACCGCTTTACCCAAGACCCTTGTCGAGAGCACCCTCTTCGGCTATGAGAAAGGCGCCTTCACGGGCGCCGACAAGGACCAGGAGGGCCTTGTGAGACAGGCCCATGGGGGGACCCTCTTCCTCGACGAGGTGGGCGAGCTGCCGCTCGTTATCCAGAAGGCTTTCCTGCGCGTCCTCCAGGAACACCGCTTCAGGCCCGTAGGCTCCAAGAAGGAGGTGGAGAGCGACTTTCGTCTCGTCGCCGCCACCAACAGGAGCATGGACGAGATGGTCGAGTCCCACCGCTTCCGGAGGGACCTCCTCTTCCGCCTCCAGACCTTCACGATCGACCTCCCGCCTTTGAGAGAAAGGAAGGAGGACATCAGGGAGCTCGTCATGTACCATATGGCGAAGCTCTCCGAGCGCTACGGCATAGGCACGAAAGGCTTTGCCCCCGAGTTCCTCGACTCCCTCATCGCCTACGAGTGGCCCGGCAACGTGCGGGAGATCGTCAACGCGGTGGAAAGGGCACTCACCATGGCCCGCCATGAGCCGACCCTCTTCGCCAAACACCTGCCCACCCATATAAGGGTAAGCCTGGCCCGCGCCGCCGTCACCAAGGAGGCGCCCGCGCAGGTCGCCAAGGCCGCGACTCCTCCCCCGCTGCCGCCCCTGAAAGGCTTCAGGGAATCCGCCCTGCAGGAGGCCGAGCGACACTACCTCGAAGACCTCATGAGCGTCGCGGGCAGCAACATCAGGGATGCCTGCCGCATATCCGGTCTCTCCCGTCCCCGTCTGTACGCCCTCATGAAGAAGTACCACATATCGAGGTATGGCTGAATGCGGAAGCCCTTGCCCTCTCTTTCGCAGTAATGCCGGGTTGCAGCTACTCGATTCTCTCGGACAAGGTCAGGGTCTCCCGCTTGAGAACGGCCGGGGCATAGACCAGATGGATGTTTATCTTTGCCAGCTCCGCGATTGCCGCCCTCGGGATCGTCAGGTCCAGGGCCTTGTCGGAGGCTTCGCCGGGCTGAAGGGTCTGAGCAAAGGGAAGGGCCTTCACTATTTTCTCACCCGAGCCGAAACCGATAGGGTTGCCGCTTTGGTCCATGTACTCGACGGTGGCCCCCTGAAGGTCAACGACGTCGTCCGACGTATTGGTTATCTTGTACTTGCCGCGAAGGTGCGGCGTTTCTTTGGAAGACGGGCTTGCCGCCATGGTAACCTTAAGGTCGGTCAGCTCCACGGTAAAGCTGCGGCTTTTCACCTCGGTCCTGGAAGGCACCAGGTATCTCGCGGCGTTTTCCTGTCCCGGCGCTTTTGCGTCGCCGCCTTTCGCACAATGCGACAACCCCACAACCAGCCCCAAAGCCGCCAGAAGGACGATGCTCTTGCCCAACATCTCGCTGCCCCCTTTTTTGTCAAGAATGGAGTGTCCAAAAGGCAGGCTTGACCTGTCGGCCTCGCCCATCCGCGAGAAGAGGAAGTGGCGCTCCCGGTTGCATTGGGCCTGCTGTTTTACCGTAAGTACGGTTCAAATATTTGTCAACCGGTGACGGGAGACCCCGAATCCACCGCCTACTTCCCGCATGCCCCTCCTTTGGCCTTCAAAACATGCTTTACGATCAATGCCGCCCCTTTTCAGACGTCAAAAAAGGTTCGTCTGGTCTCGTTCGGAGACACAGTCCAAGCTCCTCTTATGGGCAATTTCGCCCGCACCTCTCCTTAGGGAGCGCTTTTTCGTCTTATCCTTGATGCGCCGGTCTTTCCTTGCCGTCATGATGGCGCTGGCCTCATGATCCTCTGCCTGGCTTCCATGAGAAGGGTGATTCCGCGCGAGCCTGATTATCAGATGTCGGGCATGCTCGACTATTCTCCCCGGCAGGTTTATGAGGGAGAACCTGATCACCTTCTTCTCCATCTTCATGGCGGGAAAGGGAAGTTCCATGCCCGGAAGCTCGGGTTGACTTAAAGCTCTCGGGTTGCGAGATACCGTTAGACCGAGGCGTTTTTGCTGAAGGCGACCTCGCCGGGAACAAAGCAGACTTCCGCCCATCTTTTCAAAAGGCCTCCACTCATCTGCTTCGGCAACCGCTTTCTTAAACTCCTTTGAGACGTCGGCGCCTATGGCGAACTCGATTCTTCCGAAGCGCTTATTCTCCCCCTTCTCGCAGTATTTGAGGGGATCATGCTGGTAGCCTGCCGTATCCGAACGGAGATAGACGTTTTCCACTCCTTCCGGCAGCATGTCGAGGGCTTCCTTGAATATGTGAAGTTGTTGATAGCCGGCGGATATGATCTCCGAAGCCGAGGACAGAGGCGAGGTAGATGGGAAGGCCCGCAAGGGCGGTCATGTTGCTCGTTGTCTTCTCTTCTTCGTACCTGTAGGGGAGAGCGCCTTGTGCCATAATTGATTCACCTCGTTGGTGACGGTGAATTAGGGGCGGGCAGAGAGAAGGCGACAGTTGACACTCTGCTTGTTTCACAGTAATATAGCCGACAAATATGCCCCAACCATCATCGGTCTCACCGTCGGCGCCACCCCGGATAAGGTACACGAGTCTTCAAAGAAATGTTCTCCTGGTCGCCACACTCAGTTCCTTTCTCACGCCGTTTATGGGGTCTTCGGTCATTGTCTCGCTGCCCCAAATCGCTCATGGCCTCTCGATGAATGTCATCGCCCTGAGCTGGATCTCGACGGCATATCAGCTCGCGGCCGCCGCCTTCCTCGTCCCCTCCGGAAGGCTGGCCGATATTTGTGGACGAAAGCGAATATTCCTCCTGGGCATTCTGCTCGACAACCTCTCCTCCCTCCTGGGGGCTTTCTCCATGTCGAGCGGTATGCTCATTGTCGCGAGGATATTTCAGGGCATAGGAGGGGCGATGATCTTTGG
>PLSJ01000364.1 GCA_003165115.1 Syntrophaceae bacterium
CCCATGCGGATGTATTTGAGGATATTGACGAAAACCTTGCGGCCTTCGATCACACCATCATCCAGCACCATGAGATCCTTTTCGAGGAGGATGACGACTGCGGCGGCCTTGGCGATATCGACAGCGGAATCGACCGATATGCCCACATCGGACACATGCAACGCGGGTGCGTCGTTGATGCCGTCTCCCATAAAACCGACGACGTGGCCGTTCGTCCGCAGGTTGCGGACAATCTCCTCCTTCTGCGACGGTGAAAGCTTGACGAAAATGTCCGCCTCCCGCACCGTCTTCGAGAAGGACTCGGAGGAAAGCTCCGACAGCTCCGACCCGTTAACGATGCGTTCGCTCGAAAGGCCCACGTCCCGGCAGACTTTTTGGGTGACCAGGTGGTTATCGCCTGTCAGGACTTTGACCCGCACGCCTGCCTCCTTGAGCAAATCGAGGGCTTTCGCGGCCGAGACCTTCGGCGGATCGAAGAACGCAATATACCCGAGCAGAATGAGCTGGCATTCGTCTGCCGTGGAAAAGGCCCGTTTGTCGCGGGGAAACTCGCGGTAGGCTATGCCCAGCACCCGGAAGCCGTCCCTGTTGAGCCCTTCGACCTCCTCGAACAGGTCCGCCCGGATCATGGGGATGAGCGGGTAGACTTCGTCACCGATCTGATATTGCGTGCAGCAGGCGTATATCTCCTCGACGGCGCCTTTGCAGATAAGCACGTTGTCGCCCTCGTAATCGACCACGACCGACATCCGGCGCCTCTGAAAATCGAAGGGCAGCTCGTCGACGAGGGTGCAGTCCCGCTCGACGTCCAAATCGACGTGCTTGAGGACCGCCCGGTCGATCAGGTTGCGCAGGCCCGTCTGATAGTAGCTGTTGAGGTACGCGTAGGTGAGCGCGTCGGTGCTCGGGTGGCCGATAATATCGACGCTGCGCTCCAGCACCACCTTATCCTCGGTAAGGGTGCCCGTCTTGTCGGTACAAAGGATGTCGATGGCGCCCAGGTTCTGGATCGAGGGAAGCCGCTTGACGATGACCTTTTTCTTGGCCATCGTGAGCGCCCCCTTCGCCAGGTTCACGGTGACGATCATGGGCAGCATCTCCGGGGTGAGGCCGACGGCGACGGACAGGCCGAACAGGAGGGCCTCCACCCAGTCGCCCTTCGTCATTCCCACGATGAAGAACACCGCGGACACCATCACCACCATGAACCGGATCATGAGCCAGGTGAAGGAGCGCACGCCCCGGTCGAAGCTCGTTTCTTCCCTGCCCCCGGCCAGCCGTTCCGAGATGGACCCGAAGACGGTATGCGACCCCGTGTTAATGATGAGTCCCCGGGCCGAGCCGCTCGTCACCGTGCTGCCGAGAAAGCAGGCGTTCGGCAGCTCCAGGGCGGGTCTATCGGCCACCTTGTCCGTCTCGCTCGTCTTTTCGACGGCCATAGACTCCCCCGAGAGGGCGGACTGGCTGACAAAGAAATCCTTCGCGGTCAGCAGGCGCAGGTCGGCGGGGATAAGGGACCCGGCCTGCAGGAGCACGACGTCACCCGGCACGACTTCCGATACCTTGATCTCGGCCGCCTTGCCGTCCCTCAAGGCAACCGTCCGTGACTGCACCCGTTTTCCGAGGGTCTCGACGGCCCGATTCGACCGGCTGTCCAGGATATAGGAAAGGCCGACGCTTAAGAGGACCATCGCACTGACGATGAACGTCGACTTTATCTCTCCGATTATCCCCGAGATCACCGCAATCACCAGCAACTGAATGACCAGGGGGCTCTTGCAGCGATGGACCATATCCTCCCAGAAGCCGAGCCGCTTCGTATGGGTCATTTCGTTCGGACCGTACTCATCCAGGCGATGTTCGACATCAATGCTGCCGAGGCCCTGGGCGGTCGTGCCGAGGGCACCCATGGCTTCCGCCACGGGGAGCGTGCACAGGTCGATGAGGCGACGCTCGTCTGCCGTGACGATTCGCCGGCCATTGCCCCTGAATGCGTCGGGGATCGACTTTATGACGTTATTGCCCATATCTCAAGCTTCCTGTGACGCTCGACCGGGAATGAACGGGCGAACGCAAAGAGACGCACCCGGCTTTAGGGCGTCCGTCAAAAAGCGCTGATCGGCGGACCAAAACCACATTAGGTTGCCGCCCGTTTCGACCGTGCAATTGCTTATTTACTACTGCTTATTGCTGCTAGTTACTTGTTGCGGAAGCGAAGGAGGGAAAAATTCTCCCCTCAGGAGACCGCTTAAGGCCCAAGAGGAGAGAGGGGAAACACTTCAGGAAAATGTTCCTCTCATGCCTTGAGCGGAGCGGTTTCGCTCCCACCACACAAATTCTGACCGCCAGGGTCGTCTTCCATACGGAAACCACTCCTTAAAATAGGGAACCTTCGAAACTTTAAGCCTGCCCTCCCCTTTTGTCAACAAGAAAAAAGTGGACGGCGTATTCCCCCGTCATCGACGCGTCCCCTTACCGGGGACCGCCTACTCCGCAAGGAAGGGGACGTGCTCCTTTTTCCTGTAGACGAGCGCCTGGCAGACGGCGACGAGGCCGTCGTCGTCCTCCACCGTGATATGGTAGGTCGCGGTCTTTCTCCCCCTGTTTATTTCCTGGGACCTTGCGCGGAGCATGCTTCCCTTCTTCGCGGGTTTAATATAGGTCACATTCATGTTGAGGGCAACGGCGACCGTGCCGTGGCTGTTCGACGAGATTTCAAACGCCTCGTCGATAAGCGAGAAGACCGCCCCACCGTGGGCCGTTCCGTGCAGGTTGTCCATGGTCTCTCTGTATTCCATCTCGCACGCCGCATAGCCATCGCCCACTTCGGTGAGCCTGATCCCCATGAACCGCGCGAAAGGCTCTTTCGAAACGCTCATTACAAATGCGCCGACCCTGTCCTGATCCATGGTAATGAACCCTCCTTAGTGTTTCGTCAATCTCCTGCTCGTACCTTCAGCGACGCGCCGATGATGCCGCCCGGCTGAAGGACCGTCTTAAAGCCAAGACCCCGCATGAGCTTCAACATCCGATCGTTTTCCGAGAGCGTGATGGCGTAGACCTCCTCCAGCCCCTTCTCCCTGGCTATGCCTATCAGCACCTCGACCAGCTTCTTGCCGAGCCCTTTGCCCTGATAGTCATCGTGGACGAGCACGGCGAACTGGGCCTTCGAGCCGGGTTCAATGATGAGTCGCGAGATACCCACGATCCGCTTTGTATCGCCTCCGCCTACCTCGGCGACAATCGCGATTTCCCTGTCATAGTCGACGTTGCAGAACCTGACGAGCATGTTGTGGGTCATATCTTTTATGACGCTGAAAAACCGCTCCTTCACCGTCTTTTCCGAAAGCGTGTAAAAGAGGTCGTGCTGCAGCGGCTCGTCCTCGGGCCGTATGGGCCGCAGGAGCACCTCGGTCCCGTCCCGCAGCGTCCAGGGTGTGATATACCGCGTCGGATAGGGGGTGATGACAAGGTGCGGATAAGCGCCCGTCGCGACAGCGTGGAGCGGTCCAAGGGAAATGTGTGCCTCCAGGGCGCGAACCCTGCCGTTCATGACGGCGAGGGGATCGATGCTAAGAGAGTCTATCTCGGGAAAATCGACTACCAGGCTGGAAACCCTTATCAATATCTGCTCAAGCCTGGATAAATCCACGGGTTTCCCGCCCCCGTACCCGGAGAGCACGGTGAATGCCTTCGATTCCTCGATGAGCCTCCTAGCGAGCGTCTGGTTCAACGGCGGCAGTCCTATCGCGCAGTCTCCGAAAATGTCCCGGGCCATTCCCCCGAGGCCGAAGCGTATAACGGAACCGAACGTCCTGTCCCGCGTCATGGTCACATACAGCTCATAATCGACGGTCTCCCGGCCGGCCCTGCCCATGGGGATCCCATAACCCGTGAGAACGCTCTCGCACTGCCTTGGGGTCAGCACCCGCGCGCCTTCTCCGACCGCCTTTTGGAGGACCGCTTTCAGAGGGCCGGTGGGCGGCCGCCGGCCCGTCGAGAGGTCGGCGGGTGTTTCATAGAGAAGGTCAAGGCTTCTCTTGTATCTGAACATCTCCATATAGGTCGCCACGGCTTCTTCAGGGGTCGCGTAGGCGGGCACCTTCCGCTCCCGCAGGACCTTCATCCCCTCCTTCATCTCGCGGCCGCCCATCCACGCGACAATAACCGGTTTTTTCGTTTCCCCCGCGATCGATGCGATCATCCCGGCAAGTTCCGGGGGCATGGCGGCAGCGAGGGCCGTGCAGACGACGAGGAGCCCGTCGACGCCCCGGTCCTTCAGACATACCCGCATGGTCTTCTCGTACCGGTCGGTGCCCGCCTGACCGCCGAGGTCGACAGGGGTCTGCCCGTTCCATTGCCGGGGCTGGAGAGGCGCCAGGGCCGCCACGCTCTCCGGGGAAAGCTCCGCCGGCCGGCCGCCCTGCCCCGCGAGCGCATCGATTGCCATGGCCGCGATGGTGCCGGCGTTCCCGATGACGGCAAGACGCGGGCCCGCGGGCAGGTATGTCGAATCGAGCACCTGGGCCGCGTTGAACAGGTCTTTCGCCTCGGCGACCCTCACGACCCCGGCCCGCTTGAAGACGGCCTCGTAAACCGCATCATCGCCGTGGGAGCAGTCGCCATGCGCGGCGAACCTGCCGGGCTTCACCACGATTATCGGTTTGCTGCGGGCGAATCCACGGGAGGCGCTCATGAATTTTCGCGCATCGGCCACGTGCTCCATATTGAGCAGGACACTCGCTGTCGCGGGATCGTTGCCCAGGAAATCGATGAGGTCGCCGAAGTCGACATCGATCATGGAACCGAGGGAGACAAATATGCTGAAGCCGACCTGGGCCTCCGACCCCCACTCCAGCACGGCGCTCCCCAGCTCGCCGCTCTGGGCGATGAACGCTATGTTCCCCGGCCGGGGGTCCGCACGCAAGACACTCGCATGGAGCCCAATCTCAGGCCTGATGATGCCGAAAGAGCCGGGACCTATGATCCTCATGCCGTATCTCTCCCGGACCCGGACCAACTGCTCCTCCAACCCCTTGCCTTCCTCGCCCGTATCGCCAAAACCCGTGGAAATGATGACGGCCCCTTCCGTCGCGGCGCGACCGCACTCTTCCAGTATTTCCGGCACAAAAGCGGCCCTGACGGCAATTACCGCCAGATCGGGCGTGCGGGGAAGCGCGGCGACGGACGGATAGCACGGCAGACCGAGTAGCTCTTTCCTGTGAGGGTTTACGGGGAATATCCTGCGTCCGTCCGAACGGCACAGGTTTTCCAACAGGGCCCTTCCTATGGTCCCTTCTTTTTCGCTGGCGCCGACAAGCGCGACCGTCGCCGGATCGAGCATCCTCTTCAGATCGCCCATCACCCTACCCGCGCCTCTTCATCGCATCTTGCCCCTCGCGAGAGACGCATACACACCCCCGAGGCAGAGAAGGAAAAAAACGGCGAAGATCACCCTGACGCTCGTCAGAAAGGCCGGATAACGTTCCGGCGTGATCCGTACCTGTCCGATATAGATCGAAAAGACAATGGTCGCCGTGCCGATGCTGAACGAATTACCCAAAAGACGCATGGTGGAGACGATGCCGGACGCCACGCCGTAGAGGCGCTTGTCCACGGAGCCCATGACCGCATTCGTATTGGGCGACGAAAAAAGGGCAAACCCTAAACCGTGGAGCGCGAGGGTGCCAACGATGAACCAGAGCGGCGTCTCCTGCCCAAGGAACACAAAGAGCGCGAGCCCTATGACGGTGAGACCCATGCCGCAGGAAGCGACTACCTGGGGCTCTACCCTGTCGGACAGCTTGCCGGCGTAGGGGGAGAAAACAGCCTGCACGATGGGCTGGGCCATAAGGACCAGCCCTGCGTTCTGCGGGCTCAGCCCTTTGGTGTACTGGAGGTAGAGGCTGATGAGAAAACCGATGGCGTAGGTCGCGCCGTAGTTTATAAGCGTTGCGAGGTTCGAGAGGATAAAGACCCGGTTGTGCCGGAAGAGCTTCCATTCGAGCACGGGGAACCTGACCCGCATCTCCCACTTCACGAACAGCCAGAGACCAGCCAGACCGATTAAGAGGAAGAGGAAGCCCCGATTGCCCGGCAGGAGATGAAAGCCGTACATGACCGCCGCGATGGCTATGGAGTAGGCGCCGGCGCCGATGATATCGAAAGGCTCTCCCCTCGCCTCTGCCCACTCGCCTTTGAGCTTCCACACGACAGACACCGTGATGGCCGACCCGAAGAAGCCGCTAAAGAGAAATATGCTCCTCCATCCCAACTGCTCCGTCATGAAGCCCCCGAGGAGAGGGCCCGCCGCAAGCCCCACGTATACGGCGCTCACCGTGATGCCGAGCACCTTCCCCCTGGCTGACGCGGGAAAGACCGACATGAGAATGGCGACGCTGATGCCGAAGATCATGGAGCTGCCGATCCCCTGGAATGCCCTGAAGACAATAAGCATCTCACCGGACGGTGCAAGACCGCAGAGGATCGACGAGGCGGCAAATATGCCCCCTCCCCAGGCAAACAGCTTTTTTCTTCCGTAAATGTCGGCGATTCTGCCCAAAGGCAAAAGGAATATGGCGCCCAGAAGGATATAGGCCATAGGGACCAGCGTCAGGAGGACCGCGTCCATCCGGAAATCCAACGCTATGGCCGGCAACGCGATATTTGACGCCGACACCATAAAGGGCCCGAGAAAAGACGAAGCGATAGCGACGAGGAGGGCGGTCCGCTTTGTCGTTTCGTCGATATGCTTATCAAGGGTATTGTTCACAAAATGTCCTTCGCCGCCCGATTTTTCAGTTTACCATACCCGCCGGTGAGGTCAAAGGAATTTGAGCCTTCGGCGCCGTCCTTCCCTTCCCGCCGCCACTCATGGTAAGATGTGATCGGCGGACGCGGCGGTACAGAGGGACCGTCCGGTCCGGGCGACCGAGAGGGGGGAAGATGTTCGGGAAATGCGGCAAGGACGGCTACATTCAGGCATTGGACGGAATCGCGCTAAAGACCCTGGTCCACGGCGACAAGACGTTGATGGCGGAGTTTCTCCTGCAAAAAGATGCCGTTCTGCCATTTCATTCGCATCCCCAGGAGCAGACCGGCTACCTGGTCGCAGGACGGATCAGGCTGACCATCGGGGCGGATGTTCATGAGGTGATGCCGGGGGATAGCTGGTGCATTCCGGGCGGCGTGCTCCACGGCGCCGACATTATCGAGGAATCGGTGGCCCTGGAAGTATTCTCTCCGGTGAGGGAGGATTACCTGCCATCGAAGGCGAAGACCGGCTGAGCGCATAACCCGGCGTTCGTTCTACCCGGACTCCTTCTCCCAGAAGAGCATCTGCTTGATCCTCGTCATCAGGGCAGGGATGACCGCAACATTCTTCACGGGCTGAAGCTCTTTCCACTCCCGCCAGTCCCCCAGCAATTCCTGGTGCAGCTCCATACAGCCCCGGTGAAACCCCACTTCCGAGCCGGGGTTCACGTGGCGCGCACATATCGCCACCTCTTCACACAATCTTTCCTTTTCCTTTTCGGGCGCATTGAAGACCACGACCCTGGTGGCCCTGTCCGGGTCCCCCGAACCGAAGCGCCCCCTGAGCCTCCTCTCGCCCAGGAACCGGGTCTCGAATTCGCCGATCAGGCCGAGGCACTCCTCTTCGTCTTTCACGACCGCGACCACCTTCCAGCATGTACCGGCCGGGCCGAGACGAAGCACGCGCTTCCCTTCCCTGAGCTGGTCGTAGAGAGAGGTAATGCAGGGGACACATGTCCCATAGATTGCCTGTTTGGTCGCGGCCAGATGCGGGTCGCTTTCAAAGCTCACCCACTTCAGTGCCTTCTCCGTGTAATATCGCCTGTCGAAGTAAAACTTCCCCATCTCTTTTCTTCTGTATGGTACCACTTTTCCCTGGTTCTTTCTTCAATACCTGTCCCGACTCGTCCTTTATGTCGCAAGGGCACTATGTTATAATTGTTCAGGGTCATCAACTATGTCTACTCATAATTGCCCGTCCGGTCAAACCCCGGTTTCGGGGAATGGAGGTCGTATTCCTTCAGAAATGGGAATCAGGAAGAGAATCGTTGTGCTCCTCCTTCTCCTCTTCGTTCCGCTTCTCCTCCTTGAGTCTTTCACCTATTACAAATGGTTCCAGGAACGCAAAAAAGTCGAAATGCAGGCCAACCTGGAAATTGCCAGGACGGTGGCGAAAACATTCGATGCTTTCATACAGGACGTTCTCCACACCCAGCTTGCTATAGGCATGGCGGCCACCGCGTCCCCCGCCCCCTCGGCCGCATCTCTCCTCCACATGTTACGGGAAGCCGAAAGAGTAAATCCGGCCCTCCGGTCGTTTGCATGGGCAGGCCCCGATGGGGTGAACCTCGTGACCACGAATCCGAGGATAGCGAACCGGAAGATTGCGATAGAGGACCAGTTCTTAAGGATCCTCTCGGGCGAGGAATGGCGCGTGACCGATATTTATCCCTCTCCCTACACGGGGGAGCAGGTCTTTATGGTGCTCAGGGGAATCCGGGACCAAAAAGGCGCGTTTCTGGGCATGGTCACCGCCATTGTCGTCGCGGATAAGCTGGACCGGCTGCTGGCCGTCCAACGGTCGAAGGGCGCGGGCATAAGTCTCGTCGACAGCCGGGGTATCCACGTGTACCGCTCACCCACCGCACGGTTTACAGCCGTGCGGTGGGACTGGCTCAAAAGTTATCCTGTCATCGCGGATGCGCTCAGGGGAAAAGAGGTTGTCGCCACGGTTGTATCGGGATTGTCCGGGACGAGACGGCTGATCGCGTTCGCCCCTGTCCCTTCCATCGGTTGGGTCGCCGCCGCGAGCCTGGCGGAAACCGTGATGATCGGAGCCATTATCGGGACGCTTTTGCCTCAGGCAATCTTGATCCTGCTTGTCGCCATAGCGGCTTTCGGCGCTGCCATTGCATTTTCCCGCCCTATCTCGGCCTCAATCGTGAAACTCCGTAACTATGCCCTGGCGCTCGGACGCGGAGAGGTCCGGGATTTGACCATGGCCACAGGACCCGGTGAGCTTAAGGACCTCGCCGACGCCTTTAACGATATGGCGGGGAAGGTCCGGTTGCGCGAGGAGGAGCTTCGCGAGGCCCGCGACGACCTGGAGCGGCGGGTCGAGGAGAGGACCGAGGAGCTGCGGAAGGCATATGAAAAGCTCAAAGAGGAAGCGGAGGAGAGGCAGCACATGGAGGAGCAGCTCCGCCAGTCTCACAAGCTGGAGGCCGTCGGCACCCTCGCCGGCGGCATAGCCCATGACTTCAACAACATGCTTGCCGTCGTCCTCGGGAATGCCGAGCTGGCTCTCGACGACCTGGAAGACAATGACGAAGCGCGCCATTATATCGACCAAATCGTGAAGGCGTCGAAGCGTGCAAGGGATCTGGTCAGGCAAATCCTTACGTTCAGCAGAAAGAGCGAACACGGAAAGGACCCCTTGATCTTGACCGCCCTGATCAAAGAGACATACGAGCTTCTTCGTGCTTCTCTCCCGAGCACCATCCACATGGAACTCGATGTGCGCGCGGGCTTCGACACGATCATGGGCGATCCTTCCCAGATCCAGCAGGTGCTGATGAATCTTGCCACCAACGCGGCGTACGCGATGGAAGAAAGAGGGGGGACCCTTTCGATCGGCCTCTCCAACTCCACCTTTACGCGTCTCGATAGGATGCCCGGGCCCGATATGGAACCGGGCACTTACGTGCAGCTCTGCGTAGGGGATACGGGAACCGGCATATCCGGGGACGTGCAAAAAAGGATGTTCGAGCCGTTCTTTACCACGAAGAAGCCGGGTGAAGGAACCGGCATGGGGCTTGCGGTGGTGTATGGCATCGTAAAGAACCACAAGGGTGTAATTTCCGTGGAGAGCAAGGCGGACGTTGGATCGACCTTCACCATCTTCCTGCCCTGTGCCGAGACCGCGCAAAGAGAAAGGCCGGAGCAGGCCGGGGCCGCTCCCGGCGGCAGGGAAAGGATACTGCTGGTGGACGACGAGCCGGCGGTCGTCGAGATGGCTTCCCGAACCCTCAGGCGTCTCGGCTATGACGTGGTTGCCGACACCAGCGGCAGCCGGGCGCTAGGGACTTTCCTGGAAGACCCCCGGCGCTTTGACCTCGTCATCACCGATCAGATGATGCCCGGCCTTACCGGTATCGATCTCGCGCAAAGGATGCTGGAGGTGAGAAAAGACCTCCCCATCATTCTTATTACGGGGTATAGCGAGACCGTCTCACCGGAACAGGCGACGTCGGCCGGCATCAGCGAGCTTGTCATGAAGCCCCTCGCTAAAGAGGAAATGGCGGAAACCGTCCGCCGGGTACTGGACGGGCGAACCGGGAATCGATAATCCCGTCCCTTTCGGGGACGTCACTGTCCCTTGCCCGTGACCCCACATGCAACCTCAGCTTCTCAAAATACTTTGACGGCGGCGTGTCTCGTGCTACAATTCCTTCAGTGTCGTTCGCCCGTTAACCGTCTGCGCCGCATGAAGGCTCAAAGTCAGCATAACGAGCCGCCGAAAGGCAAGCCGGGGCCCGGGAAATCCAAGAAGGCAGGAGGAGCCATGACGAATAACCGGTCACTTATCGTGCTCGTTGCGACGCTGCTTTTGGTCCCTGGAATAACCCACGCGGCGTCCGCGGCGAAGATCGCCGCGGAGACATTTTTTGTCCATGCATCGGATCCCGGGATCGAGCTGTATGTACTGAACAAGCACCTGGCCGGGAAAAAGACCTTCCCCCCGAATAAGGCGGTGCTTTTTGTCCACGGTGCGACGTACCCCTCCGAGACGATGTTCGACATCGATCTTCCCGGCGGCTCCTGGATGGATTATGCGGCCGCACGTGGCTACGACGCCTACCTCGTCGACATCCGGGGCTATGGCCGCTCCACCAGGCCGCCGTCCATGGACGTCCCCCCGGACCGGAACCCGGCCTTCGCCACCACAGCGGATGCGGTAAAAGATGTGGGCGCCGCGGTCGACTTCATTCTCAAGCGCCGCAACATCGACAGGATGAACCTCGTCGGCTGGTCCTGGGGAACAACCATCATGGGCGCCTTCACCGCCCAGAATAACGATAAGGTCGTCAAGCTCGTCCTCTACGCGCCGCTCTGGCTTCTCAAGGAGCCGCCGCCCTTCTCGGGAAGCGGCGCATACCGCTCCGTCACCAAGGAGTCCGCCAGGGATCGGGGCCTGCGGGGCATTCCTGACGCCCGCAAGGAGGAGATAAGCCCCAAGGCCTGGTTCGACAAATGGTGGGAGGCGAACCTGGCGGCGGACCCCGCGGGAGCCAGGCAAACACCGCCGGTTGTAAGGGCCCCTAACGGCGTCCTCAAGGACGTGGTCGATTTCCTGGGACAAGGCAAGCCGTTGTACGATCCGGCGCTCATCCGCGTGCCGACCCTGCTGATCGTGGCGGAATGGGACCAGGACACGCCGCTCTTCATGGCCCAGGAAATCTTTGCCAGGCTCGCCAACGCGCCCTACAAACGGGAAGTGATATTGGCCGCGGGCACCCACACGATCGCTGTCGAGAAAAATCGCATGGAGCTGATCAGGGAGGTCCAGCGCTTTCTGGATGAATTGCAGGAGGGGAATCGACCGTGGTGATCCCCGAATCCCAGATGATATAGAATTTGTCCAGATAGATCTTTGTTTCCAGGGGCAGGCGGCAGGTCCATTCGCTTCCGCACAGCTTTACCGATTTTTCGACCCTTTTCGACCCGCAGTTGTATGCCGCGGCCAGGTACATGCCCACGGTCTTGAGGTCTTTCGCGATAAGCGGCAAGTGCCTGTCCGGCAGGTCCGACAGGTCGGAATCGAAGAGCAGCAAGGATGCCTTGGCCGCGTTTACGTGGTCCGTGCAGCCCGTGATAAAATCCTTTATCAGCCCTGCCTGCGGGTACTTGCTCCGAAGCCTTTTATACGTGGGAGGAATGATCTGAAACAGGCCCATGGCCCCCGCGGATGACCTGCTGTAGGCGTATGCGTTGACCGTGTTTGCGCCCATGATGGTGAGCACCTCGTGCACAAGGTCGGTCTCTTTGCCTTTCGGGCAGCTCCTGAACCTGGCGGGGTCGATATGTTCGATAATCGAAAGGGCCAGGGAGACGTCCGTCGGTATGTCGGTTGACAGCCGTTGAAATCCGTATAGTCTGGTTTGCCTCCTCTCGAGGTCCTTGCCGGCCAGCGCTATCTGCGTCGTGAGATAATCGAGCCCGGCCCGGCGTACCTGCGGGGTGTCGATCTGAGGGCTGTAAGGTGTGTAGACGACTTCCCTGAAACTGTTCCCGCCGGCCCGTACCGTTGTCCGCAAAGCCAGCACGACCATGTTCTCGGGATAGGCTATTTCAAACCTCGATCCTACGCCGTTCCTGCGGACTATCCTGACGTCGAACCCTTCCGTGACCCGCCCGTCGGCACTTACCAGTACTTCCCGGATGTTCCTCTCTTTCAAATCCTCCACGGCCAGAAGGAAATTCGGCCTTACGGTCCTTTGGACGAGGACCTTTTCCCTCCTTCGTCCCCTTCTACCGACCACAACCCTCCTCTTTCCGACCGAAACCAGGCTGCCCGCAATCCTGCCCCTGAGAAACTCCTGCCCTCTTGCGATGTCGTCTCTGATGTCGAACCCGGTCTCGCCGGGGCCGTCCTTGTCGACGGGGTCAAGGAGCGTGCTTTCCCCGGAACAACCGCTTACCTCCTGCCGCAAAGGAACGTCGCCTGCCCCGGCCGTCCCGTGGGCCGCGAGGACGACACCGAGTACCATTGCCGCAAACACAATCCATTTTTTCATCGCTTCTCTGCCTTTCCCCTACCGAAACATAAGAAACGTCGCGCGAGAACAGGTGCCGTCCGAACCGCACGGCAGATTCTATACCGGAAGAAAGCACGGAAGCAAAGATAAAAATGACCGCCCTTTTCATAAGGCGCCGGATTGTCGCGCGGGACCGGTGNNGGTCGGGACCACCTGCGGCGTAAAAGCCGTCACCTTTACATGTCGGTCGCCTTTACAGGCACTTCAAAGGCGGATAACCACGCAGGTTATTCGGTTAAGGACTTTATCCCGCCTCACAGCTATTCCCGGTCTTTTACACTTAACCGGGGACCGCCTTCATAAGTCATGAATAATACTATTTATCCGTCGTTGGCATGCTTCTGGCATGTGTTTCGTGCCTGTAGGCTTACGACAGGATTACCCTGGAGCGTCCGAAGATATACGTATAGGTGAGGCATGCACCGACGGAACCGAACCTCTTTTCATCGCGGGCCGGAGACCATGAGGCAACATAACTACCGAACGGAGGTGCTACGTGAGGCTATTTTTGACGGCGTTGTTGATCGTTTTTCTTGCGTGTCCTGTCCTTGCCGCGGATCGGTGCTACGTGAACGACCCGAACATCAATGCGCAATATTCGGGCGGGTGCGAGAACGGCCTGGCGAACGGCCCGGGCGCGGCTAAAGGCCGCGACACCTATCAAGGCGGCTTTGTCAAAGGCAACAAGCATGGCAGCGGGACGTATGTATCGGCCGGCGGCGACCGCTACGTGGGTGAATTTACGGATGACACGTTTAACGGCAAAGGCGTCGAGGCATTCGCAAACGGCAACCGCTATGAAGGCAACTTCGTGGACGGCAAGCTGACCGGCAAGGGCGTTTTCGTCACGGCCGGCGGCGACCGCTACGAAGGCGATTTCGTCGATGGCGGGCTGACCGGCACGGGCACGTATGTGTCCGCGAAGGGCGACCGCTACGAAGGGGGATTCGTCGACAACAAGTTTAACGGCAAAGGCGTCTACGAATGGGCCGGCGGCAACCGTTATGAAGGTGATTTCCTGGATAACAGGTTTAACGGCAAAGGCACCCTTGTCATGGCCGACGGCAACCGCTGTACGGGCAATTTCATGGACGACAAGCTTAACGGCGAGGGCGTCTGGACATTCGCCAACGGCGACCGCTACGAAGGTCATTTCGTGGGCAACAAGTTTAACGGCAAAGGCGTCGAGACGTTCGCA
>PLSJ01000098.1 GCA_003165115.1 Syntrophaceae bacterium
CAGTACAAGCCCCTCTCGCTGATGGACCACATCGGCGACGGATCGGCCTGGGACCTGGCGGGCAGGACGCGGGGCATTAGCATCCTGCCGCCCAAGACGGGCGAGAAAGACTGGGACTGGTATCAGGGGACCGCCGACGCGGTCCGCCAGAACCTGGCCTTTATCTCTTCCGGCTCGTATAACGAGGTGCTCATCCTGTCGGGTGACCACATCTACTGTATGGACTACTGGCCCCTCATCGAGTTTCACAGGGAGCACCACGCGCACGTCACGATAGGGATGATACCGGTGCCGTGGGAAGAGACGCGCCACTTCGGCACGGGTACCCTCGACGCGCAAAGCCGGATCGTCGACTGGGAAGAAAAATCGGATAAGTCCCGCTCGAATCTCGCCTCCATGGGCATCTACGTATTCGACAGGGAGTATCTCGTCAGGACCCTCGGAGAGACCAGGGAAGAAGACTTCGGCAAGCAGATAATCCCACGCGCCATGAAGGAGGGCAACGTATACGGCTATCCCTTCGAGGGCTACTGGCGCGACGTGGGCACGATAGAGGCATACTGGGACGCCAACATGGACATCCTCAAGCCGGGATCGGGGCTCGACCCGGAAGGCTGCGGCATACGGACGAACCAGGTGGCCGAGGCGCTCCCCTATGACCGCCCGCCCGCGCGGGTGAGCGGCTCGTCATGCGCCGTCAATTCCGTCATTTCGCCGGGCTGCATCATTGCGGGCGGCGTCGAGAATTCGGTCCTCTCCCCCGGAGTGGTGATCGAGAAGGGCGCCATTGTGAAGGATTCGATCATCATGCACGATTCGATAGTCAGGCGGGGGGCCAGGATCGAGAGGTCCATATTGGACAAGGCGATCGTGGTCGGGGAAGATGCCATTGTCGGTCAGGGAAGCACGGGGGCGGCCAACGTGAGATTTCCCGACCATATCTACTCCGGCCTCACCGTCGTCGGCAAGAACGCGTCCATTCCGGCCGGCGCGAGAATCGGCACGAACTGCATCGTCTACCCCGCCATCTGCGAAGAAGACTTCCCCTCCCTCGAGCTCAAGGACGGCGAGACCGTCGAGAAACGCCGATAAGCCGCGCTGCAAGGCGCGTCACCTTCCCGTTTCAGGGCACACCAGCCTTTCGCAGATGGCATCCTGCAGGAGACGGACATCCGCCGGGGGGACGAGAAAGTTGCTGCCCATGAGGGAAAAGGCCAGAAGCCGCCCCTCACAATCGGACAGGTACCCGCTCAACGAGACCGTGTGAGTAAGGCTGCCCGTTTTCGCCCACACCTTGCCCTCGGCCGGGGTGTTTTGCATCCGCCTCATGAGGGTCCCGTCCACCCCCGCGACGGGCAGAGACCGGGAAAAATAATCAAAATAGGGATGATGCACCATATAATCGAGCAGTTGCACCACCTCGCCGGGGGTGACCAGGTTGAGGCGCGACAGGCCCGAGCCGTCGTATATGGCCAGGGAACCGGGTGGGATCCCCATGGCGGCAAGCGACTCCAGCATCACGTTGACCGCGCTTTCGGTGGTCCCCCTGCCCCCCGACAGGGTGCCGAGGGTACGGAAGAGCAGCTCCGCGCAAAGGTTCTGACTCGACTTGTTCGTCTCCTCGACGATGCGGCTCAGGGGCGCCGAGCGGTGGGAGAGGAGCACCCTCATGGAGGCATAGTCGGGCGCCCCCTGGTCGCGGCCCCTTTCGGCCGGATCGCCTCTCACCGTGATGCCTTTGCGCTCCAGCACCTCTTTAAGCACCGTCATCGAGTACAGGGTGGGATTGCCCACGGCAAACCGCATCCGGTGCGGAGAGGCCGCTTCATTTATCCGGCCGGACAACGTGATGGAGGCGCCGCCGAAAGAGCGCCGGGCATCGACCGCCGTTGTTTCTCCCGACCCGGAGGTGACGACGCCGTTCCTTATCTTCACATAAGCCGTCTCCGGGCGGACATCGATGACGGCCGCCTCACCCGGTCGTTTTCCCGGCGAGACCGTCACGCCGATGCAATTGTCGTTGAAAGAGACGGCGCCGATGCGCGCCGAATACCCGGCAAGCTCGTCGTCCCATGCCCAGCCGCGGCCGAGGTCCGGCCCATCGAACAGTCCGGCGTCACCCACGAGGCCGCCCCGGACCTCCCGTATGCCCTGCCGCTTCATGTTGTCGGCCCACTCTTCGAACACCGACGTCGCGCTGTCCTGGAACCTCTCCGAGATGGTCGGGTCTCCGCTCCCCTTAAGATACAGGTCGCCCTGCAGGACCCCGTTTTCCACGGGACCTCCCGCGTACAGGTCCGTGACGTAGGTGAAATCGGGCCCCAGCCTGACAAGGGCGACCGCCGTGGTGAAGAGCTTCATGGTGGAGGCGGGAATAAAGAGTTTTCCCTCATTGAGCCGAAAGAGCGCCTTCCCGGTGGCCACGGACCTGACCGAAATGCCCCAGAGTCCCCGAGACAGCGCCGGATTGTCGATGAGGTCCTGGAGTCCGTTCACGGACTCGTGCGCCCTGGCGGCCGTGAGAGTCCGGACGGACGGGGCACGGTGCGACGCCGGGGCGCAGGACGTCAGGGCCAGAAGGATGCCGGGAAGGAGAAACGCGCAGGCAGCGACAGGGGATTTCATCGGTTCGCGCTGAAATCGAGGAGGACCTTGAGCGATCCGGCCTGCCCCGCCCTGTCGAAGGCCGAAAGGGCGTCATCGAAAGGGTAGACCGCCGAGACGAGCGGCCGCACGTTTATCCGCTTTGATGCCAGCGCCACGACGGCCGGGCCGAAGGGGCCGCATCGTGAGCCCACAAGCGTGATCTCATCGACGACCGCCCTCGACAGGTTCACCTCCACCCGATCGGCGACGGTGCTCTTCAAGACGATCGTGCCCCGCGGCGATACCTGATCGAGCGCCGCGTCGAGTCCCCCAGGGGCGCCCGTCGCCTCGATGACGATATCGTACGCCCGGCTCGCCCGTTGCTCCCCTGCCCTGACGGTCCTCACGTGTTGCCCGGCCGCTATGGCGAGCTTTTCCTCGTGTGTGCCGCTCAGGGCAACGTCCACGCCGGAATTATGGAGGAGAATGGCGATGAGCAGGCCGAGTTTCCCGTCGCCGAGGACGAGGACCTTGTGGGTCGGCAACACGTGCACCTGTTCCAGCACCTCGAAGGCCGCCGCCAGGGGCTCCGTGAAGACCATGTCGATGTCGGCCGCATGTGCCGGGACCTCCCACAGGTTCCGCGCGGGCAGTGTGACGTACTCCGCGAAGACCCCATCCCTACCCGATATGCCCAGGGCCGTTCTGCGAGCGCAGTGTTTTTCCATCCCCTTCAGGCAGTGGCCGCACGTGCCGCATCCGCAGTTGATCTCGCCCACGACCCTTTTGCCGACAAGGCCGGTGTACGGACCCCTCACCGCTTCCACGACGCCGACGAACTCATGGCCCGGAATGCCCCTGAAGGCTTTATAGCCTTTCAGGATCTCCATATCGGTCCCGCAGATGCCGGCCATGAGCACCCGGATAAGCGCCTCGTTCCCGCCCGGCTCCGGCCGGCGCGCATCGGCCACGAATCTCAGCGATCCATCAAAGAATAGGGCTTTCATTGCAAGGTTTACGTTACCATACCGTCTTTTCCACAAGCAAGAAAAAAGACCGCGCCGACGCTTAGGGCGACGCCAAAGCGGCACCCTGAAAGGGCGGTTTCAAAAACGTTGCCGTGCCGCATGGCAATATGTGGTATTATATTTGTCTCATGAAGAGGATTTACTTCGATCATGCATCGACCACGCCGGTAGACCCCAGGGTCCTGGAGGCGATGCGCCCCTATTTCAGCGAGCTCTTTGGAAACCCTTCGTCGGTCCTCATCGAGGAAGGGGCGGAGCCGAGAAAGGCGCTGGATGAGGCGAGGCTCAAGGTGGGCCGGCTCCTCAACGCGGAGGCGGACGAAATCATCTTCACGGCCTCCGCGACCGAATCGAACAACCTGGCCATAAAAGGGCTCGCCCTGGCAAACAGGAATAGGGGAAACAGGATTCTTTTTTCCGATATCGAGCACTATTCGGTCATGAACCAGGCGGATTTCCTGAAAAGCCTCGGTTTTGAGGTCGACTACGTGAGGGTGGACCCTTACGGCCTGGTCGACATGGAGGACCTGGAGAGGAAGGCGAAACCGGGAACGCTCCTCGTCTCGGTCATGATGGCGAACCTGGAGATAGGCACTATCGAGCCTATCCGCGAAATCGGCCTTTTGCTGAAAAGCAGGGGTATCCTCCTTCACTCCGACGGGGCGGGGGCGTGCGGCCAGATACCGGTGGACGTGAGAGACCTGCCCGTCGATTCCATGACCGTTTCCGCGCATCAGTTCTACGGCCCGAAGGGTGCGGCCGCCCTCTATCTGAAAAAGGGCGTCCCCTTGAGGCCGGTCATGCAGGGAGGCTACCAGGAGATGGGTTACAGGGCGGGCACCGAGAATGTGCCGGCCATCGTGGGTCTCGGCGAAGCGAGCCGGATTGCCGCGGAAGAGATGGCTTTAAGGGTCGAGAACCTGACCGCCCTGGGGCGAAGGCTGTGGGGAGGGATAGAAAAAGAGATCGACTATCTCCACTTTACGGGCCACCCTACCCGGCGGTTGCCCGGCCACGTGAGCTTCTGGATAGAGTTCGTCGAAGGCGAATCGCTTCTGTTGTGGCTCAACCTGAACGGTATTGCGTCGGTGAGCGGGAGCGCCTGCGCCTCCAACGTGCTCGCGGCGGACGAGACCGGGCTTAAGGCGTCCCATGTGCTGACGGCGGTGGGAGTGCCGCCCGAGATATGCCACGGCTCCATCGCGTTCAGTCTCGGCCCGGAGAATACGGAGGCCGAGGTCGACTTCACCCTCTCCACCCTGCCGGAGATAGTGGGAAAACTGAGAGAGATGTCTCCCCTTTATCGTAAAACCCTTCTTTGAGGGGGAGGCCGGGTACCGGCGAAGCCTGTCGTGGCTTTGCCCCTGGAGGGGGCGACGCCAGCCCCAATAATTGCGCGCGAGGAGGTAGTTAAATGGCACAGGGCCCGTACAGCGAGAAGGTGATGGATCACTTCATGCACCCGAGAAACATGGGTGAGATAGAGGACCCGAGCGGCGTGGGGGAGGTGGGAAACCCTGCCTGCGGCGATGTGATGAGACTTTATCTGAAGATCGAGAATGACACGATCATCGATGCCAAGTTCAAGACGTTCGGGTGCGGCGCCGCGATCGCGTCGAGCAGCATGACGACGGAGCTGATAAAGGGCAAATCGATCGACGAGGCCCTGGCCATATCCAACGAGGCCGTCGCCGAAGCGCTCGGGGGCCTGCCGCCCGCGAAGCAGCATTGCTCGGTGCTTGCCGAAGAGGCGCTCCAGGCCGCGCTCGAAGACTACAAGAAGAAGCAGCAGGAAGGGAAATAAGCCCACCCGTTTTCACACGTGAACCGCGTCGAAGGCGCCCCTGTCCCCTCAAAGCCGATATCCTCCCACAACCGTGTCGCATGGGCCTGAAAAAAGAACGGATCGGAAAGGGGTTGCTTATGGCGAAAGAGACGTGCTAAAAACTGGGGACGGACGAGCGCGAAGGGGAGATCGAAGAATAGTCTCTCAAGCGACACGGAGGAGCCGGAATGGAATGTGACAAAAAAGCGATGGCCGCGCTTTTGGGCATGCCGGAAGAGAAAGTCGCACTTGATCGATGCTCCTATGAGGCGCAATTCCCCGATGAAATCAAGGCCTGGAAATTTATCGGGAAAACCGATCCGGCGTTACGCAGATACCAGGGTAACCTCTATTACCCGCCGAGTGCGCTCATAAGCCTGATCGATCTGGTGACCGAGCTGCTGTTCAGGACCAGATTCGACGGGCTGGGCGGGCTTCCCGCGCTGGTAGCCAACGACTCGAGGTTCCGGAAGCCGGTCATGCCTGAAAACACCTTGCTCATACAGGTAAAATTGCTGCGCAACTACAAAGGACGAATCGGCATATTCTCCGGTGTCATCGCCGACGGGGAGGGGGATATCGTCGCGGAAAACATATCTAAAGGGACGATCGTAAGTATCTGACGGACTTAAGGGGCGTGCGCAAAGGCTGCGTGTCGCGCCGCCATGCCACGGCCGTCGATACCGAGCGCGAAAAAGAGGAGGTCCCGATGCGAATTGCAATCTTTGGCACAGGGGGTGCCGGCGGTTACTTTGGCGCACAACTGGCCCGCGCCGGGGAGGAGGTTAACTTCATCGCGCGCGGCGAGCATTTACGGGCGATTCGCACCTAGGGCCTTCGGGTGGAAACCCCTCGCGGCGAGATCGTCATCCGGCCGGCGCACGCAGCGGATGACCCGGCGCAGGTGGGGACGGTCGACGCGGTGATCCTCGGCGTGAAGACGTGGCAAGTGACGGAAGCGGCGCGGGCCATGCAGCCGATGGTTGGGCCGGAGACCTTCGTGGTACCGCTGCAAAACGGCGTCGAGGCGCCGGCGCAGCTGGCGGAAGTGTTGGGGGTGGAGCACGTTTTGGGCGGCCTGTGCGCGACGATGAGCTGGATTGCCGCACCCGGCCATATTCGCAGCATCGGGGCTGCTCATTTCGTCAAATTCGGAGAGCTGGACGGCCGGCAGAGCGAACGGGCAGGGCGGCTCCGGGAAGTCTTCGAGCGGGCGGGCGTGAAGGTCGAAGTCCCTCCGGACATCCACGTGTCCTTATGGGAGAAGTTCCTCTTCGTCGTCTCTTTCGGGGGAGTGGGTGCGATAACGCGGGCGCCTATCGGGGTGATCCGGACCCTACCCGAGACGCGCCAGATGCTGGAGCAGTGCCTGCGCGAAATCGTCGCGGTGGCGCACGCCCGCCGGGTTGCGCTCGCCGACGGCAGCGTGGAGAAAGCGATGGCCTTTCTCGATTCTCTGCCGCCCGGCGGGACGACATCGCTGCAAAGGGATATCGCCGACGGCAAGCCGTCAGAGATCGACGCCTGGAACAGGGCGGTGGTACGCCTGGGCCGGGAAGCCGGCGTCGATACACCGCTTCATGAATTTATCTCTCACGGTCTGCTGCCGCTGGAGTTGCGGGCGCGCGGCGAAGTAGATTTTCCCGCGTGACGGGAGTGCGATGACGAGACGTGATTTTACCGCCAACGCCGGGGCGTTCGTCGAGAGTGCTTTATGCGAAGGCTGATGATAAAAATCTGGCAGGGAGAAGCGCCGCTGTCTCGCGCCCTTCTTTTTCCGCTCCTTTTCGGCCTCTCCGTCCTTTACAGGGCGGGCATGGCGGCGAGAGAGCTTTGCTACAGGGCGGGCGTCGCAGCTGTCGCGCATCCTTCCGTTCCGGTCATAAGCGTGGGCAACCTGTCCCTCGGGGGCACGGGCAAGACCACGGTGGTCGAGCGCCTCTCCATGGAGCTGAAGAAGATCGGCCGCCGGCCCGGGATCGTCATGCTTGGCTACAAGAAGAAAAGAAAGGGCGCTTTCGCGGTCGACCGCGACACGGATACGGCGGAAAGCGCGGGGGATGAGGCGCTCATGCTGGCCAGGAGGACAAAGCTCCCGGTGCTGGTGGGGAAGAAGCGGATCGAGAGCATAGAGAGGGGGATCCATGACTTCGGCATCGACGTCGCCATCTTCGATGACGGCTTCCAGGTGCGGAACGTGCACAAGGACGTGGAGCTGCTTATCCTCGACGGCAAGGCGTCCCCGTCCGCCCTGCATCTGTTTCCTTTGGGTTTTTTGCGGGAACCCCTTGAAATGGTGAAGAAAGCCGATATAATATTGGTCAACCGGGGCGAGCTGGACGGTCGCGCCAGGGACCTGACGGCCGGCATGCCCGTTTTTCACGTCCGGTACCGGCCCCTCCGCCTGTGCCGGCTTCAAGACGGGGCGATGGTCGATTACCGCCTTATCAGTGGGAAAAAGGTGCTGGCCTTTTCGGGGCTTGGTGACAACAGCTCTTTTTTCAGGCTGCTCCGGGAGCTGGGCGCGGAAGTGGTGCGGGCGGTCGAATTTCCCGACCATTACCGCTACGGCAAAGACGACTTGATGCGCATGGAGTCGTTATCCGGCGTGGAGATGGTGGTAACCACCGAAAAAGATGCGGTGAAGATCGAGGCGACAGGGGTCCGGGATAACTTCTTCTCACTCCTCGTCGAGGCGGAGATCGAGAACGAGGACGCACTGATCGGGCAAATATGCGGCAAGATGAGGAAATGAGATGACAGAACGCGTAGCTATTTTCGACACGACCCTGAGGGACGGCGAGCAGTCTCCCGGCAATACGATGAATGCGCAGGAAAAGCTGAGGGTCGCCAAACAACTCGAATCTTTGGGCGTCGATATTATCGAGGCGGGTTTTCCCATAGCCTCGGTTGGGGACTTCGAGTCGGTCAAACAGATCGCCGAGACGCTGAAGAACTGTGAGGTGGCCGGTCTCGCCAGGGCCAATTTCGACGATATTGACCGTGCCTGGGAAGCCGTCAAACACGCGGCGCATCCGCGCATTCACACCTTCATCTCCACCTCCGACATACATCTCAAGTTCCAGATGCGCAAGAGCCGGGACGAGGTGCTCAAAATGACCGAGGAATCGGTGAAGAGGGCTGCCAAGTATCCGGCGAATGTCGAATTCTCGGCCATGGACGCGACCAGGAGCGACTGGGACTACCTGTGCCGCGTCCTCGGTGTGGCCATCGAAGCGGGGGCGACCACGATAAACGTCCCCGACACGGTGGGCTATACGGTCCCCGATGAATTCGCCGCCCTGATCCGTTACATCATGGAGCACGTCCCCAACATCTCCCAAGCCGTCATCAGTGTCCACTGCCACAACGACCTGGGTCTCGCCGTCGCGAACTCGATCGCGGCGGTGAAAGCGGGCGCGCGGCAGGTGGAATGCACCATAAACGGTATCGGCGAGCGTTCGGGCAACACGGCCTTAGAGGAGGTCGTCATGATCCTGCGGACCAGGAAGGACCTCTTCGCCTTCGATACGCGGGTCGTGAGCGAAAAGATCTATCCGACGAGCAGGCTCATTACGTCGGTCACCGGCGCACCCGTGCAGCCGAACAAGGCCATCGTGGGGACGAACGCCTTTGCCCACGAGTCGGGCATCCATCAGGACGGGTTGCTCAAGGCGAGGCTGACGTATGAGATCATGACCCCCGAGTCCGTCGGGATACCCAAGAGCTCGCTGATCCTGGGCAAGCACTCGGGCAGGCACGCGTTTCGGGAGAGACTGGAAAACCTGGGCTACCCTCTCGAAGACAAGGAGCTCAACCTCGTTTTCAAGAGGTTCAAGGCCCTGGCCGACATGAAGAAGGACGTCTACGACGAAGACATCGAGATGATCATCATGGACGAGGTGGTCCGCGTCCCCGAGAAGTACAGGATGGTCTATCTCAGCGTCGTCTGCGGCAACATGGCCATCCCCACGGCCACGGTCAGGATCGAGGTCGACGGCCAGGTGCACCAGGAGGCGGGCTTCGGCGACGGTCCTGTTGACGCGACGCTCAAGGCCATACAGAAGATCATCAAGACGAACAGCAAGCTGCTCCAGTTCGCCGTCAACGCCATCACGGGCGGGACCGATGCCCAGGGTGAAGTTTTCGTCAAGCTGCAGGAAAAGGGGTCGACGGTGATAGGAAAGGGCGCCGATACGGACGTCATCGTCGCCTCCGGCAAGGCGTACATAAACGCCCTGAACAAGCTCGAGTTTGTGAAGAAGAGAAAGGATACGGACAAAAGTCCCGTTAAAAGTGAGAAGTCGCCATGAAACGCGATGCCTGCTTTTGTGAGCAGGGAGGCTCTACGAGCTTGCTCGTGGAGGGGGCGCTGAGCCCCAGTAATTGCAAGGATACGGACAAAAGTCCCGTTAAAAGTGAGAAGTCACAGGGGGTTTGACATGGGCATGACGGTCACGGAGAAGATACTGGCGGCGCACGCGGGGAGAGACCGTGTGGAGCCGGGGGAGATCATAGAGGCGAGGATCGATCTCGCCCTCGCCAACGATATTACCGCCCCTCTGTCGCTCGATGAATTCGAGAAGGCGGGGGCGAAGTCGGTGTTCGACCCGTAACGGGTCGTCCTCGTGCTCGACCACTTCACGCCGAACAAGGATATCCAGTCCGCCGAGAACTGCAAGATCATCCGGGAATTCGCGAGAAAGCACGGGATCACCCATTTCTACGAGGGCGGCGCCTGCGGCATCGAGCATGCCCTTCTGCCGGAACAGGGCCTCGTGGGGCCGGGAGACGTGGTGGTGGGCGCCGACAGCCATACCTGCACGTACGGCGCGCTGGGCGCCTTCTCCACCGGTGTGGGCAGCACGGACCTTACCTATGCGATGGTGACGGGGTCTCTCTGGTTCAAGGTGCCGGAGAGCGTGAAATTCGTCTGCAAGGGGACGTGGCAGCAGTGGGTGACGGGGAAGGACCTGATCCTCTACATCATCGGCATGATAGGCGTGGAAGGCGCCCGCTACCAGGCCATGGAGTTCGACGGACAGGCCATCGAAGAGCTTTCCATGGATTCCAGGCTTACGGCGGCGAACATGGTGATAGAGGCGGGCGCGAAGAACGGCATATTCAGGATCGACCGGAAGGCGCTCGATTATATAAGCGGCCGCGTCCAAAGGCCGCACAAGGTTTTTGAAAGCGACCCCGACGCCTCTTACCGCAAGGTGACCGAGATCGACGTGGGCAGCCTGGGGCTCCAGGTGGCCCTTCCCTTCCTTCCGTCGAATGCGAGGAACGTGGAAGAAGTGCGGGACGTCGCCATAGACCAGGTGATCATCGGCTCGTGCACCAACGGAAGGCTGGAGGACCTGGAGATAGCGGCGAGTATCCTTCAGGGGAAGAAGGTGGCGAAACACGTGAGATGCATCGTCATCCCCGCCACTCCCACCATCTATCGCACCGCCCTCGACAGGGGTTATTTCGACACCTACCTCGATGCCGGCTGTATCATCTCGCCTCCCACGTGCGGTCCCTGCCTCGGGGGCCATATGGGCATACTGGCCAGGGGTGAAAGGGCCGTATCGACAACGAACAGGAATTTCGTGGGAAGGATGGGCCACTCCGAAAGCGAGGTCTACCTCGCGGGGGCCGCGGTTGCGGCGGCGAGCGCGATAAAAGGCGAGATAGCCCACCCGAGGGAGGTTGTGTGATGCTAAGCGGAAGAGTCTGGAAATTTGGCGACAACATCGATACCGACATCATTATCCCCGCCCGATACCTGGCGTACACCGATCCTAAAGTGCTGGGGCAGCACTGCATGGAGCCGCTTGCGCCCGATTTTGCAAAAACCGTTCGAAAGGGCGACATCATCGTCGCGGGCTCCAATTTCGGCTGCGGCTCGTCGAGGGAGCACGCCCCCATCGCCATCCTTGCGGTGGGGATATCCGTGGTGATCGCGAAGAGCTTCGCGCGCATATTCTACCGCAACGCCTTCAACAAGGCCCTTGCCCTGCTGGAGGCGGACATTTGTGACGCCGTGAACGTTGGCGAGACCATCGAGGTCGATCTGACGACGGGTCTGATAAAGACCCCGCGGGGAGAAGTACAGGCAAAACCCATCCCGTCCTTTATGCTGGAGCTGATCGGCGAGGGCGGGCTGATAAACCACCTGAAAAGACAACTGGAGGAAAGGAAATGAAAACCTATAACGTGGCCGTTGTCGGTGCCACCGGCGCGGTGGGAAACGAGATGATAGAAACGCTCGAACAACGGAAGTTCCCGGTGGGGAACCTTCTGCTCCTCGCATCGGAGAGGAGCGCGGGCACGAGCCTGAGCTACAAGGGGCATGACGTCGTCGTGCAAATCCTGAACAAAGATTCCTTCAAGGGGGTCGACATAGGGCTCTTCTCGGCGGGAGGCTCGGTCAGCGAGAAGTTCGCCCCTATCGCGGCCGCGAGCGGCTGCGTCGTCATCGACAACACGAGCGCGTTCAGGATGGACCCGGACGTCCCCCTCGTCGTGCCCGAGGTAAACGCCCACGCCATCGCGGGCTACAAGAAGAAGGGCATCATTGCGAACCCGAACTGCTCAACCATACAGATGGTGGTGGTCCTCAAGCCGCTTCACGATGCCGCCAAGATCAAGAGGGTGGTTGTCTCCACTTACCAGGCCGTATCGGGCACGGGAAAGAGGGCGATAGCCGAGC
>PLSJ01000209.1 GCA_003165115.1 Syntrophaceae bacterium
GTGGAGGGGCCGACGGACGACCCCGAGGTACAAGGCCTGCGGATCAAACAGAAAAGGAATTTCCTGGCCACGCTCCTGCTCTCCCAGGGTATCCCCATGCTGGGAGGCGGCGACGAGATGTGCAGGACCCAGAAGGGAAACAATAACGCGTACTGCCAGGATAACGAGACCTCATGGTACGACTGGTCTTCCGCGGACCGGGAACTCGTGGAGTTCACCGAACAGCTCATCCGGTTCCGCCGGGAGCACCAGATATTCCATCGGCCCAGGTGGTTTCGGGGCAGCCCCATAGACCGCACGGGCATAGACGACATCGCCTGGTTCGTGCCGGGGGGCAAGCAGATGACGCAGAAAGAGTGGGGAGAGGCGTTCGAGAAATCCATGGGGGTCTTCTTAAACGGACAGGGCCTTCCGAACCTTGACGATTTCGGCCGGCGCGTCGTGGACGACACCTTTTACCTGCTGCTGAACGCCCATCATGAACCCATTACCTTCACGCTGCCCGAGGAGAAATGGGGCAAAACATGGGAAAAAGTCTTCGCCACGAACGAGGCCACGTTTTCCGGTTCGGCGGACGCCCTGCCTTCCGGGGCTCAGATCCAGGTCGAGGGTCGTTCACTGATGGTCCTGCGCAGGCGTGAAGAGAAGGATTAGCCTTTCTTTTCCGCCGGGAACGTCAACATGCCGCCGTAGTAGGCCACGGTGAGGACCGCCGGGGTCAGGGCGACCACGAGCATCAGGTACACGACGCCCGCGTAGGTCGTGCCGTCGAGCACGCCGGGCACGGACGCGCGCCATGCGGTGAGGAAGGCGATGACGACGACCGTCGCGCAGGAGACGTGCTTCTTGATGGTCACCGGCCGCATGGGCATCGCCATATAGTTGATCCACCACGTCGCAAGGCCCGTGATGATCCCCAGGGGCATGAAGAGTACCGCGCCGACCAGGCAGTAAAAGGCGGTCTGGTCGAAGGACCGGTTTCCCGTAAACACGTAAAGGACGGAAAAGAAGCTCGCCGATACGGAAAAGACGATGGGAAAATGGACCGTCGCCGGATGTGGATGGCGTCTGAGGAGCGGGTAGCGCGCCAGGAGGCCGGAGACAAAAGAGGGCAGGGCGGCGGGTCCCGGAGCGGCCGTCCCTGGTGCCTGCGGCGGCCCTTCCGCCCTGAGCGTCCCCACCTGGGGGTAGCGGTCGAGCACCTCCAGACCGTGGGGCGCCGCCTCGATATCCGCGGTCAGGTCCTTTCCCGCATGGTGCCTCCCCATGTGCACGCCGCCTTTCCAGAGCTTGCTCGCGGACACATCGACGACGCGGCCGGAGGCAGAGATATAAGCAGGCTTTCCTTCCTCGCCGGTACATTCCGAAAGAGCAGTAGGGTCGATCTCTTTTTCCATAATATAGATGCCTTTATTGTCATCCTTCCAGACCATACTTTCAAGTGGAACCGATCTATCCCTCTCCCTATGCCTGGAGAGGACCAAACATATTCCCCCTTCCCCCTCATGGTGTGAGAGGACCAAACATATTCCCCCTCTCCCCTTGGGGAGNNGAGAGGGTCGGGGTGAGGGGGCACAGGCCCTCCAATGGACGCCGGCCTCCCGTGGTGGTCAACGCTTGTTTGACGCGCCTTTGAAAAGGGCTTATACTGAGAATGGAAGGGAGATCCTTCCGGGACGGCAACAATGGTTGCAGCTTCTGTGAAAAAATCCTTTGCCCGTATCGTTATCCTTCTCGTCATACTCATGCTTTTTCTCTTCTCCCCCGGTCAGCACACCATAGCGTCCGCCCAGAACGCGCCCATATCACCCACCCTCCTGCGCGAGGGCGATCTCGCCTCTGCCCTCGGCGCCGCCCTGGGTCTCGCAAACGGCCGGGACGAGAGTGACGCGGAGAACCGTCTTTCCAGCGCAGGCATAATGCCGAAGAACGGGTGGATGGCCGATTACCCCGTCACGCCCGATATCGCCGCCGAGCTCGGGCAGGCGGTCACCGGGGCCGCGGACGCCGGGCGGCTTTCACTCGGCAGAGACGAGGCGCTCCGGAGGCTCGATACCGTGCTCGCGGGCTCAAACCTCCCCGTCGCGCCCTATAACGGCAGCGCCTACGCGGACGCGTCCTCACAGGCCGCCCCGGAGTATTACCCCGACCAGGCAGCCCTCTCGAGCTACTACGCGGAAGAAGGGCCACCCGTTTTCACCTACTACACACCGCCGCCCGACTATTCCTACCTTTACTGGTACGTGGACTATCCCTTCTGGTGCTCGGGCTATTCGTTTCCGGGGTTCTTCATCCTCCGCGATTTTCACCGGTTCCACCATAACCGACTCGTCTCGAACCACTTCTTCTCCGCCGGCACGAACAGGGTTTCCCGGCTCAACCCGACCGCGCGACTCGCGGGCCAGGCAATAGGGTCGGCCCCTGTCCGCGAATTCGCTTCTCCCCGCGCCCCGGCAGGCGCCTTCGGTCGCGGCAATTCCGCGGGCGGCACACCAGCCTTCCGGAACCCCGCGGCCGCACCCGGTCAGCAGCATACCTTCTCCGCACCCCGCGTCTCCAGCCAGCCCCGTGTTGCCATGGCAGCGCCGGGCGGCAACGGAAGGCCCTCCGGCTTCGGCGGCGGCTCGCGCGGCTTTTTCGCAAGCTCTCCCCCGTCTTTCATAGGTTCCCACGCCTCGTTCAGCCCTTCCCATTCCTCCGGCGGCTTTCACTCCTCGGGCAGCTTTCACGCATCCCTCTCCGGCGGCCATTCCTTCAGCTCGGGAGGCTCGCACGGCGGCGGTTCGCACGGAGGAGGAGGCAGAGGCGGGGGCAGGAGATAGGAAGGCAGGCCGGTAGATTTTCGCGCCTGATTTTCTCATCATCGACGCTACAACATCCTCATTTACGAAGGAGCACCCCTCCAGTCCCCGTCTCCCCTGCGGCGGGAGAGGGCCGGGCTTCTCTGCGCTGGTCTCTCCGGGCACCTTCTTTCTCATCGGACGCAGTTTCCTTGCGTCAGGCAAGCCGGGGTGTGCACGAAAGTGCNNGGGGGGGGGCCGGGATCTTTTCGCGTCTGGCACGGTCGCCAAGGCGGGTCAGGCTCCTCACATACGACGAGTATGCTCCGGCCCTGACCCGCCTTGGCTTCCGCACCATCCATCAAAAATCTCTCCGGCCCCCAGTGCACACTCTGGCGGGTCGCAACTCAATTCTCAAAGAACGATACCGGTTTTACGCGAAACCGGCGGGGCTTCGTCATCTCTCCCTGCCTCTTGAAATGACTGCCCGGTCTTATAAGATTATCCCGCTTTCCCGCTCTGTCTGTCAAAGCGACAAGGAGGGGTGATAACCAGGGGTGACAAGGAGGCGTGATAACCAGGGGTGACAAAAAAGCATAAAGAAGAACAACAACAGGTGGTTTCTCTCACAAGAACAATCACGGTAGGCTCTGGGGAACCATCGAGCGCCACTGCCTGCAAGTGAGCAGGTGAATGTTTTTCTTGCAATGCAACATTATTGGTGGCTATGATTAACGCATGTGGTGGGAGCGGAGAAGGCAATCACGGACCGAAAACATAGCCGGTCCCCTTTTCTTTCCAGGGTCGGAGCTATTTACTTATTCACAGCTATGCCCTCGCTGCTAGTCGTCGTGCACTTTGAAGTAGAATTCACCTGGGGTGAATTAGTCAACGAACGTCCTCAGGCCACACGAAACTCGAATCGAGGTGCTATATGAGAATTCATCTTGTCCAACTGTTCTTTAACCCCGCCTATTATGATCATACTGTCGATTACATTGAGGAACCGCTTTCTCATCTTCAGATATTGTTCCTTTGGGTCGCCTCCGTCAAATAGGTGAGATTGAAAGTCTGCTTATCGAACTAAAGAGCTCTTATGTAGGCTATTTGCGAAACAAGATCATGACCGTTCTGAATTGGAGCGCCAGACGAAATGCTCATTTCATCGTGTTTCCGGAATACTCTATTCCTTTCCAGTTGCTTCCGGAAATCCACGGAGCGGCAAAGGACTCCCAAATGGCAATTGTGGCCGGCACGCACAAGGTCGGAACCGGGCAAGCAGCAGATGCCATCTATAGAAAGATCGGTGTGTCAGTGACATCCGGAGATGTTGGGTGCGCTATTGCTCCCGTTTTTCTGCCCGACGGCGGTGTGGTACTGATAAAGAAACTTCGCCAATCGAAATGGGAAGCCAACTTAAAAACGGTACCCGAGGACCCGCAGATAGTTTCCTTCTTATTGGAGGATAGCCCTGTTAGAATTGCCGTTTTGCCTTGCATAGACTCCCTGCATATAGATCTCTTAGGGTACTTGAGTGCACAGACTGCTCCCCCGCACTTGATCGTGTGTCCATCATTTTCTCCGACAACCGAGCCGTTCGAGCTTGTTGGGGGACTCTCTGGATTAGGTGAAGGCCTCTTCTGCTTCGCAAATGCCAGCTCATTCGGTAACTCGTTTTTTGGTATTCCAAAGCGATGGCATAATTTAGGTAAAGGACCAGATCTAGGCTTGGAAAAGCTTCCGAAAGAAACGGAGGCGATTCTCGAAATAGATGTTGATCCCACGCAGCTTTTTCAGAAGATAGGCAGTCTAAAGTCCCTTCCCGTTTACAGTCATCCAATCGACTTTCCAATAGTTTATGAAACTGAAAGTTCTTGGATCCCTCGATTAGCAGCGACGATGACTGAAGTTGTGGGTAGTCTGGAGCAGGAGAGCAAGGAAGACGCGATTGAGTGGATGGATAGCTTTATGTCAGACGCGTTGCCGGCGCTACCTCCGCTGCTTCAAAAGAAGCTGCGTTATTTGCGGTACAATCTGCTTCCTCTTTTCGATGGGTCAATCGAAGTGATCAACAATGTCGCCGGCTACCTTGCTATAAATGCTTTTGCGGAAGGGACCGAGACCTTTTGGGCCAGAAGGATTCACAAAGCGGTAGATGTATTGACTGAGTGTTTGAAAATCTCTGATAGTGGCACAACGGAAGAAATTATTAATTGTCTAAGAGGCCTCAAAAACCTCCAGAGACATTTACCTCCAATTCCATCCAAGTCCCTTCCGTCAGAAGCCATACCGAACGCGATTAGTGACCAGGACTCACTCGTATTCACTGGGGATAAGGACTTGTTAGACTCCTTCCAGGACAGAGGTCCCGATATCGATGCCGTGCTAAATTCCTTCAAGAACCCCGAGAATCGGGTCATTGTCGTGACGGGTGGCATCGGAATTGGTAAGAGTGACTTTGTCAATGCTGTATTTCGAAAGGCGTTGCCTGACTGGGAGGCAATTAGAATACCAATTCCACAAGATGGAAGCGTTTCTCGGCTCATAGCTGATATAGCCTTTCGTTTCGGCCTACTTATCGACGTCGACGCTCTTTCCTACGCGTCACACAACGTGTTTCGTCAAAAGGTTAGAAAGGTGCTTCAGGCGTTTTATGGCGCAAAGAGGCGAGCCCTGATAATTGATGACCTTCACATGATGCTTAAGCGTAGGAACGCCAGGGAGTACAGGCTACTGTCCGATTTTGTTGAAGAAGCAGCAGGACCGCCAGCATACGTCGGTGGAAGAGTATTCTTGGTCTCCAGCCAATGGTTGCCAGAGAAATGGCTCAGGATTAAGGGGGTTTCTCTCGTGAAGATAAAGCGAATGCCTGACTTCTTCATACAGAGGATTATTGAATATCACACGAGGAATCTTGGATTAATCAACACTGAGGCCCCACCGGAGGTGCCGCAGAAGCTCCTTGATGTTATTAAAGGCCATCCCCTGTCCGCACGCCTTGCAGTTGAAACGCTCAGAGACGCAGACATGAAAGAGCTTTCCGATGAGTTATCAGTACTGCGGGTCAGCGGCTACGTCGCAAAGGAACTACTTCAGCGAGTGAACCTCAAAAAAGAAGAAGAGATATTCATGCGAAAGCTAT
>PLSJ01000344.1 GCA_003165115.1 Syntrophaceae bacterium
ACCCAACTGCGGAAGATGGGCTAGGCATGGGGCCGAAAGACCTCGTGAGTCTCATCAGTTACGTGGTGGTCGACAAGAACGACCCCGCCTTCCTCACCCCTTCGAAGCCCATCGGCCCCCTGTACGACCCGGAAAAGGCCGCGACCCTTCCCTATCCGACCGTGAAGACTGCGCAAGGCTACAGGCGCGTCGTCGCCTCCCCCGCGCCGCTCACCATCGTGGAGAAGCGGGAGATCGAAAAGCTCATCGGCCTCGATTTCATCGTCATCTGCTGCGGCGGAGGCGGCATCCCGGTAACGAAGGAAGGAAGGGCGTTCCACGGCATCGACGCCGTCATCGACAAGGACTTATCGAGCGCGAGGCTCGCGACGGAGGTCGGCGTCGACATCCTCGTCATCGCGACCGACGTGCCGGGCGTCTTCCTCCGCTATGGGGAACCGGGACAGAAGTTCCTGCGGCGCCTCACGACCACGGAGGCGGCCCGCTACCTGAAAGAGGGCCATTTTCCCGCCGGATCGATGGGCCCCAAGGTGGAGGCGGCCGTCCGGTTCATGAAAAGTGGCGGCAAAAGAGCAATCATCACGTCCATCGAGGCCATAGAGGACGCAGTCGAAGGGCGCGCCGGCACAGAAGTCGTGCTTTGACGCGCTCACTTATCGACGGTCTCGAAATGTTGCTTTCATGCACCCCTCACCCTGACCCTCTCCCCCAAGGGGCGAGGGATATTGAGGAATGGAAACAGCTATTTTGCCTCAACGTCAGGCCCTCCGCCTCGATAAAAAGGGAAACATAAATTCCCCTCTCCCCTTGGGGGAGAGGGTCAGGGTGAGGGGTGCAGAATGCATGTTGGGACTATTCCGAGAGTCTTAATGACCTGAAACGGCCCTCTTTGTCATCTTTATCGTGTCCCCGGTCTCCTTTTGCCTCCCCGGCAGACATTCTTTACCAACCCTTCCCGCACCCCCCTTTCGGAATCCCAGTTCCCGCAAGCCTTGCCAAAAAGGTGTGCACGAATGTGCACGGTTTTTGGGGGGGTGAGAGACGGCAAAAAACGCGCCACGCCGGGGGAGACACGTCGTCCGGACGACTCTTTTTCAGCGACTCACACACTTGTCAAAGAACGAAACGCCCGGCTCGCGCGACCCCTTTTCCGCAACCCGGTCCAAAGGAACCCGGCTTTCCGTCATGGTCTTCCGGCCTCTCAACGACGACCGGCCCGGCTCAAGTAACATTCTCCCGCATTCCCCCTCAGTCTGTCAAAGCGACTACCAGGGGTGACTACCAGGGGTGACAAGGAGGCGTGATAACCAGGGGTGACAGACCGTAAAGAAACTCGATTTTCACATAAGAAGGAAGGTGGTGGCGATGGAGGGCCGTCGAGCGCTCCTTCCTGAAGTCGTTATTCTTAAGTTTTTTCTCATGATGCGGTAGTTCAAATGGTAATCGTGAAGGCAGGAGAATCAAATGGGCAGAACCATTTCTGGTCCACATGCCCATACCACCTCACCCTTCCGAGACGAACGTGAGTCCGACTTAACGTTTTCCTGTTGAATTCCGATAAGCTTATATGGCGCGCCTTATTCTTAGCGGGGTCATCTTTCGTATATTTCGTGAAATTCTCGGTGCAATAATCCTGACTACTGACCCAGAGAAAGCGCGCGAAACACTGGAGTTCTTAGAAAGCGAATCGTGGACAAGGGAGTCATGACCGAGCAAGAATTTAAATCGAAGATATCAAAGGCTGAGGCCATGTGGCGTCTACCTGACCGGCGGAGCTATTACGAGGGGTACATTAGAGGTCTTCGTCGATTCTATCACGGGCCGCACTTCGGTACCCTCCAGGAGCATGAGGAGTGGCTTGGTCTGGTCTACGACCGGAACAAGAGTAGGGCCGACCGGGGCCGGGGTTATCAAGACGGTTTACAGGGCATCAGGCCCTATGTGATTATTCAGTGACCGACATAGAGGCGGCTTTCTGGCTGCCCCTTTGCTTGTAGCATCGCCCGGAAGAGGCAAGGCTGCCTTGACATGCTGCGTGGAATTTCTGTCGCGGGTCGCAACAACCACTTTAAGAAAACAAGGATTGAAGCCCTTGGCCTCCAAAGAAGTGTTTGCCCCCTTTCCTTTTGCCAGAATGGCCCTGGCCGCCTCCCCCGGTATTCGATAGGAATACCTGGTCGAGGCTCTCAGGACCCCAGTTCTTCGAAGATGAAGATCTTTATGCCCTCATAGCATATTTCTGATACCTTCCGGAAAACTGAGCGGATTCCGAAGTCACTGTCTATGACAGCGGGTGTCTGCGGACTTAGAATAAAAGAAAGAGTCGAAAGGTCAGATAGCAGGAGGTGTAGCATGGCACGGGAAGCAGCCGAACTCTTGGATAATGGGGATAACTTTCCCAGCCTCGATTTCAACCTGATCAGCGGGGAACGGATCATTGTTCCGCAGGACATGGGCAAACGCTGGCGAATCCTGCTGATCTATCGCGGCCACTGGTGACCGATCTGCCGTCAACAGTTGGTTGACTTTACAAACGCCGTCGACGAGTTCCGGAAGATGGACATAGGACTGGTAGCAGGGTCCGTGGAAAGCGTCGAAGACACCCGCAAAATGGCCGACGAACTCAAGATTTCCTTTCCCCTTGCATATGGCTTTAATGCGAAGGAGATATCTCTTAAAACGGGCGGCTTCTATGAAGGCGGGAAGGGATACCTCCAGCCGAGTGGGTTTGTGCTTAATCCAGATGGGAAGATAGAAAACGCCGTTTACGCCACAATGGCAATAGGTCGCCTTGGCGCGAAGGACTGCATCGGACTGATCTCATATTTAAGGAAGACCTGAGCAGATTGAAGGTCGTTACAACTACCTACCGCTGGGTTTGAAAAGCGGTGAGCAGGAAGTGCAACGGCCGTGCGTTCGGCTTGATAGGCAAGCAATAGAATGAAGACGGCGGGAGGGATAAACGGCATGAACGGAACTACGCCCCACTATTCCTATTTCCCCGACAAGGCCTTCAACCCCGATAATGGGGGAAAGAAAGGAGGATACCAATGGCAGAAAAAAGGAGATCGGAACAGACAATATCTGCTACCCCATGCCCTGTTCCCTCGTGGGTGTCAACGTCGCCGGTAAGCCCACCTTCCTCACCGTTGCCTGGTTCAGCATGGTCAACGTGAAGCCGCCCTATCTCATGCTCGCCTTGGGCAAGGGCCACTATTCCAACCCGGGCATCACGGAGAACGGCACGTTCAGCGTCAATATCCCCTCCGTCTCCATGGCGGAGGGGACCGATTTCTGCGGCATCGTCTCGGGGAAGAAGCACGACAAATCGAAGGTCTTCGAAGTTTTTTACGGAAAGCTGAAGACCGCGCCCATGATCAAGGAGTGCCCCTACAACCTGGAGTGCAAGCTCGTGAAAAATGTGGAGCTGCCCGGCGACGAGCTCTTCATCGGAGAGGTCATGGCGGCTTACACCGACGAACGGTTCATGACAGGTGGCGTGCCCGACCTCGTAAAGATGAAGCCCTTCATACTCTCCATGGCGGATCGCAGGTATGTCGCCCTGGGAGACGAGATAGGCAAAGCGTGGGAGTTGGGCAAGAAACTTCTCAAGGGGTGAGGAACGAGCCGCCCGCGAAATTTGGCCGGCCTTCGCGCAATCCTCCGCGTTCCCGATCCAGACAGACCCCATGGGAGAATCGCGCGAGGACCACTGGCGGCCGGCAGCCCGTACCTTCCTTCTCTGCTTCTTCTGGAGAGAACATCCATCCTCATGATGCTTCCTGGCAACGGTGATTTTCCCTGCGACGTCCGGATACAGGCTTTCTCAAACACTGTCCTTACGCGGGGCTCGTTCCGTGTGTCTACTCATCGGGAGGCAAGACGAGACACGGTGCCATCACGAAGCAGGGGTCGAAGTGGCTGCGCTGGATACGGATAGAGCTGTCGCATCACTTCGAGACGAGCTCACCGAGGATGAAAGCTTTCTATGGAAGGGTCGCGTACAAGCATGGGAAGAACACTGCCCGGGTGGCAGTGGCCCGGGAGATGTTGAAGATCATCCATATCATGCTCACGCACAAAAGACCGTTTATCAGGGAATAGACCGGCCGTCTCCCTGGGGTCATGGCTTGCCCGCTCTCTTAGGTAAAGCCCTTGAGATTTGAATGTGAGGTCGGTATCCGACAGTATAGCGTGCGTTGTCAGCACGGATAGGTAACTGAAACCTTATGAATGGTCCATGAGAAACCCCACGGATCGGCTTAAGAGGAGGTTTGGGCTTTTTGCTTGACGGACTTTTTCATAGGTGACCCCATATGACCTCGCTGGCGGGGAGGGCTACCGTTATTGAATAATTGAAGGATGTACCCCCCCGACCGATAAGTCGGGGCTCAAGAGAAAGTCAGCTGCTCGAAGGCGATAATGTGTGAGACCCCCAGGAATTTCCGTGGAAAAAAGTCAGGGGGACCTTTTGTCCCCCCTGACTTTGAGCGTTCCTTAGAAGTAGTACCAGAGGCCTACCCTATACACCGATGTGGTACCCTTGGTGCTGAGGGGTCCTCCCACATAACCGGCAAGGTTCATTGAAGTGGGAGGTGCTTCGTTGCCGCCCGCGTTGTTACCTGGACGACAGAAGTTCACGTCTACATAAGCGTATTCCGCCCCGATCCTGATCGCAGGATTGACGTCATACAAGATGTTCACAATGAAGTTCTGCCAGCGGACGGTGTCGTCCGGATATTGCTTCTGGTAAAGCTGGCTAAAGTTGTTCCACATAAACCCATATAAACCGTTGACAAAGACCTTGTCGGTCAAGTAGTAACTAATCTGTCCCCAGCCGCCCGTTGACACGGGCACGGCATAACGAATTCCTTTAAGGGAAGGGTCCGCGTCATACGGAATCGGAGAGAGGGCGTCTCGGCCGCCAACGAAGAAGTCGGCAATATTCTGGCCTGCCCACACCGAACCGGACAGGGAGAGGGCACCCGTCTTATTCAGGTTCTTTTCGGGTATAATGTGTCTTTCCGGCAAGCCTGCG
>PLSJ01000482.1 GCA_003165115.1 Syntrophaceae bacterium
TCATCGAGGCCCTGGCGCCGACGACAGAGATGGATTTCGACCACCTGCCCCAAGAGAAGCAGCGCATCTACCGGCATATTCAGGCCACCCAGATCCACGGCTCCCCGGACGGCCCCTGGTTCTTCATCATCGCCCGCTCGATCCCGAAGGAGCGCCGGTTCCAGTTGATCGGCATTACCGATACGGCCATGCTGCGTCCCCAGGTCTTTGCCCTCCAGGAAGGCGCGTTCCAGGTCGGCCTCATCTGTTCGGAGAAGCAAGCCATCGACGCGACCCTCCAGAGCCTTGCCTCGGAGGACCCGCGGTTCGGGACCGTCGCAGACCGGTACTGGAACGCGAGGGGAGGCAGCTACACGGACGGCGGCGCCTTCATCTTCACCATTGCGGAGGCGGGCCAGGGCCATACCCTGACCTGCACCGACAAGTTCGGCAGGGAGATAACGGTGCCCACCGATAAGCAGGCGTACGACTTCAGTGCCGCTTCCGCCCCGGCCGCCCTTGCCCCGACGGATGCGGCCGACCTGGAGAAGGCGTTTGCCCTCGGCGCGGACGGCCTCTTCCGCTCTTTCACCGAAGGTCTCCTTGCCTGGGATTTCGAGGAGATACGGAGCCGCCTCGACTCGCTCGTCACGCTCGCAGCCGATGAGCGAAAGAGGCCGGTCGTCATCGAGCTTCTCACGCAACTCCTCGACCGCCGCTATCCCACGGGACCGAAAAGGAGACGGTCGCTGCTCCAGATGCTGACGGATGCGCTCGACCGCATCTTTCTCGACGTGCCCGCAATTACCGGGGCTAGCGTCGCCCCCTCCACGAGCAAAGCTCGCGGAGCCTCCCCCTCAAACAAAGACCTTGGGACACCGAAAGGCGCCTGGGTGAGAATAGATTTCCCCTCACGGAAGGCTTTACGGCCGCCGAAGGCAGGCGAAGAGGTCCTCGTCACCAATGCCGGCGAATTCCCGGCGGAGGGCGATGAGGCCCATGCCCGCCTCGTCTGCGACGCCTACACTCTCGGATGGCGCCGTTTCATCTGCTTCGGCCATCGGGGACAACGCTTTCTCGGCTCCGGTCTCGGTCCCGACACCCGCGGCGTCCGCATCGACGCCTACGGCGCGACGGGTGATTACCTCGCCTCCGGCATGGACGGCATCGAACTCTACGTGCACGGGAACGGACAGGACCAGATCGGCCAAATCCTGAAGTCCGGCAAGCTCGTCGTCTACGGCGACGTGGGCCAGACCTTCATGTACGGCGCCAAAGGCGGGGAAGTCTACATCCTCGGGAACGCCGCGGGAAGGCCCCTCATCAACGCCGCGGGAAGGCCGAGGGTCGTCATCAACGGCACGGCGCTCGATTTCCTCGCCGAATCGTTCATGGCAGGCGACCCGTATAATGGCGGCGGCTTCGTGGTCGTGAACGGCCTCTCCTTCAACGACGAAGGGCGCGTCATTGCCCAGGAGACACCCTACCCCGGCTCGAACCTCTTCTCGCTGGCCTCCGGCGGCGCCATATTCGTGCGCGACCCGGAAGGCACCCTCGTGGACGAACAGTTGAACGGGGGACAATTCCTGCCCTTCAATGAGGCCGAATGGGACCTGATCAGACCTTACCTGGAGGAGAACGAGCGCCTTTTCGGCATCACCATCGACGACCTCCTCACGGTAAACGGCACCAGGCGGAAACCCGAACAGGTATACAGGATGATAGGGGCGCAAAAGCTGTCGGTGCTGGCGGCGGGAGCGGCAGCGGCGAATCAGGAGTGGGAAGACGACGAATAAAAAACCGGCCGGGTTAATTTCGCGCCATGCACCGAAATCTCGGAGTCGCGCGATCCTCACATACGAGCAGTATGCTCCGGTTCGGCGGCCCCAAGATTTCGGCTGTCATTGAAATTTCCTCCGGCCGGGGGGCGGTTTCACTTAGAATAGCTCGTGAACGTCGGCAAGCGTGAAGACCGGTGCACGGGCGACATCATCCTGGCTGATTTCCACATTAATCGGACTCTTGCCCATGATACCTGCGTCCACATGGGAGACGGCGGGAAGGGGGCAACGAGGGGGGGCAAAAAAAAGGGAAGGAGAAGCCCCCTTTTTACCCCCCTCCGATGACCATCATGTTAACCGTCACCGCATCCCCTTCACACAGGTCCATATCCATGCCGCCCGATTCCTGCACGTCACGGCCGTTGATCAGCACTTCCCAGCCGTCGGACGCCTCCTGGCTGCCTGATTCCACGTATTTGATGCGCTGCGGTCCGGACATCGCCGACAACTGGTCGATCAATTCCCGGAGTGTTACTTTCGCCTGTTCAATATCCAGGCTTTCCTCCTGGCCCATGCCAGGCAGTGTAATATTTGATTGTACCGATATCCTCATAGTTCTTTACCCAACCTCCCTCGTTGATGTGCGGCGGGCCGAAAGGCGCACCCCATGCGGCCCGCCGCACTATGTTCTTCAATCTATCGGCTGTTACTTTTCTCTCATCGTCCGTGCCGCCGCCATGACCGAATCGACGATCTGCTGGTATCCGGTACAGCGGCAGAGATTGCCGGAAATCGNNCCGGGGGTGCAGTAGCCGCACTGGATACCGCCGTGCTGCACGAAGGCCACCTGGAGGGGATGGAGCTTCTCGCCTTCGGCGAGTCCCTCTATGGTGGTGACGTGCGCATTCGCGGCGTCCACGGCCAGGACCAGACAGGAGGCGACGGGCTTGCCGTCCATGATGACGGTACAGGCGCCGCATTCTCCTTCGTTACAGGACTTCTTTGTCCCTGT
>PLSJ01000030.1:0-2336 GCA_003165115.1 Syntrophaceae bacterium
CATATCCTGCCTGATTATCTGAAGAGATGTTTCCGGAATGGACTCGTCCGCGTTCACGTCTTTCGGTCCAGGAGCGAGGGTCTGATCGGTGTCGAGTACCGCATTCCCGTGGAGAGCCTGGATGAAAGCTACGGGGAACGAGTCTCGAAACTTGTGTCGTCCAGAAACTGCAAGACGGCCGATCCCATAAGCCGGGGGACGCTCCGGAAACTGAAGCGGCTCAGCGAGATAACCCACAGAAGCGTTTCGGAGATCATCGATTCCTGGGCCAATCGAGAGATGGATGAAGTGCTCGGGAAGCGGGATCTGTCTTCCCGGTTCGGGAAATGACACATCCCCTGTGTGCGCACATAAGGGAATGTGTCAACATAGCAGGATGGGACGGCGTGACAATGAGCTATGTGCACACATCAAGGATGTGTCAACATCGGGACTATGTGTGCACATAGGGGGATGGGACGGCCTGACAATGGACTATGTGCACACATAGGGGATGTGAACATCAGGAATGGGAAGGTGTCAGATCGGGTATGCACACCACGGGGACGTACGCACAAGGAGATTGTGCGATAACAAATATCAGGAGGCGGCCATGAAGTATCTGGGCAATGTCAAAGTAACCCTGTTGAAGGAAAGGCAGGAGTACAAGGAGCTTTTTTCTCCCCTGACGGAATCCGAGTACGAGGACCTGCGCGAGAGCATCAGAGAGGCGGGCATATTGAACGACCTGATACTGGAGAAAACCGAAGAGGGATACATTATCCTTTCCGGGCATCACCGCAAGGCGGTCGCCCGGGAACTCGGTATGGAAGAGGTTCCCTGCTCGCTCGCTGAGACGCGCGGCGAGATACTCGAGGCCCTCTTCGACAACACAAGCCGCCGCCAGATGACGGAGGCGGAGCGGAAAGAAAAGGTCAAGGAGAAAGAGAAGGTCCAGAACCGCATATACGAAGAGAGCCTGATTCCCGAGCTGTACACGCTTTATAAGGAGGGCAAGATCGACAGGCGATCTGTTGACGAATTCCTGCGCGAGGACCTCGATCTCCAGAGAAGCATCTTCTATTCCCTGTCGGTCGAACGGCCTGTGGTGCCGCAGGAGTTGCTCGAAAAACATGAGCGTGAAGTAGCCTCGATAGAGTCCCGGCACAGGGAGGATCTTGATCTTGGGCGAAAGAAGCTGACCACAGCGGAGGCTGAAAGAAAGAAAGCGCAGGAAGCGCTCGATCAGAACGGGAAGGAGCTGGAAGAGATAAGAAAAAGGGCGAAGGATACTCTGGCTAAGTACGAGAAGAGCAAGGAACAGATCACAAAAGAGGTGAAAAGAGAGGTTGAGAAGGAGCTCAAAGACCTCGAGAAGGAAAGGGAGACCCGCGAGGCGGCCATGAAAGTGAAGCAGGACGAGATAGCGGGACTCAACGGGGAGATCGAGACACTCAAGAACAGGATATACGGCTACGACTCCCAGGTCGCCCTCTGGAGACACGAAATCGCCAGGGTGAGCGAGACATACGAGAATAGCATCGCCTACTACTCAAATCCCGCCCTGATCGAGATCCAGCTCCAGGTGATCTCCGAATTCGTTGAGTCGCTGGTCCGGTTTTCCGGATGCCATAAGTGGGACGCCAATGCCTTTAAGACAGTGGAAAAATACCGCAAGTCCATAGGAGACCTCATGGAGAAGCTGGCCGGGAAGGTGAGGGACCAGCAGAAAGAGGCAGTCTCCGTGCAGGAGTCGGAGAAGGCCATCGCGGCACAGACGGAGGTGCAGGTTATGCCGAAAGCTTCGTAGTGCAGAAAGTCTGTTGCGATCCTGTCGGAGCGGGCGCAAATGCTGCTTACGACCGCAAGATGCGAGAAGGTGGATGGCCGTTGCCCTTATTCGCAACGACAAGGCCGTGTGCGATGAACTGCTGTCGCCCTTCCGCCTTATGACTGTCCGGCTATTATTCCGAGAAAGGCGTCCGGCTTCACGATGGGAATCCCGCGGAAAGAAACGATATCCGTCAGGTGGTGATCACCGGAAACGATGAAATCGGCCTCGCCTTCCAGTGCGCAGGCGAGTACCTTGTTGTCGTCTGGGTCAGCGTTGACTTCGTCCACTTCCATCGTTCCGGGAACAAGATTGACCACCTCCGTAAAGGCCCGGAGGAACCTGTCAATCTCTTGCGGCGTTGCTTTGTGAATTTTCTGAAGCTTGGGGCGAAGAAGGGTTCTTTTGATCTCCCCGAGTATATCTTCCGAAAGGCAGATATTTATCTTCCCCTGACGGGCCAGCGACAGGATCAGGGCCGGTTTTCCGGTCGGCACCAGGTAGGCGCTTACGACGACATTCGTGT
>PLSJ01000030.1:2415-3516 GCA_003165115.1 Syntrophaceae bacterium
ACCTGACCGCTCCGCAAAACTTTGGCCCAAGGCATATTCGCTGCTCCTGTTTGTGTACTTATGTAATTCTGTAATTAAGTATAGACAATCGAGGGAACCGTGTCAAGCGCTGACACAGGATCGTCAGGAGTCATTGTGGAGCGATTGCTCTGCCTGGGCGGGATCGCTGCCTGTCAAATCCGGGAAAGTGACGTGCACGTAGAGGGGAGTCGAATCGATGGTGAATGCCTTATAGTAGTTGCCCCTGGAACGCATGTAGAACTGCCGGTCCTCGAGTTGCATGACGTTCGCCTTCAGGATGAGCTGCTCCTCGATCTCCCTCAGGGTGATCCTGCCCGTGCATTCGTCGGGGGTAATGATGGGCTGGAACTTTTTGCTTATCGGTGACGAGTCCTCCATGTACTGCCCGGTGTCTGGGTGGTTGACCCGCATGAAGATCCAGTTGTTGATGTTGTCCATAATGCCCTTTGCCGCCTCCGGCCCTATCTCCTGCTCGATGAGCGCAATGCTCTGGGTGTAGAAGCTGACCCATGTATTCGCGCCGCCCGCCTTTGAAAAGAGTTCCTGGATGCCCATGTAGGCTATGTTGTGGCCCTCGTCGATGTGGATACAGAGGGGTGGATCGAGCTTCCGGCCCGACGCGAAGAACCTGCCCACCATGCNNTGCTCTGGATCATGGAGATGAGGACTCTGCCGATGATGTGGGCCGTCCTTCTGGCGAGGAGGGAACCCGTGTTGCAGTAAAGGATCACGCCCTTGCCTTCCTCGAAACGGGAGACGAATTCGTTCACATAGCTTTTGCCGATAATCTTGCCCGTATTGCCCGAAGAAAGCGCCGACAGCATGGTTCTCAGGGATGAGGCCACTTTGGAGAAGAACTCCTGGGTCGACGNNTCAGGTCCTGGAGGTCCTTGTACGTCACGCGGGACTTGATGTCGCTGAAATTGGCGTTCAGATCCCTGCCCTGTTTTCTGGCCTTGATGGCGAGGCCGGAGACGACCGCGCCGGTCACCTCGCTCGCGATAGCGATGAAGTAGTCCTCCTTCGCCTTTATGCCGCTCACCACGTGGTCCACAAGCTCGTCCTCCATATAGTAGTGGC
>PLSJ01000398.1:0-153 GCA_003165115.1 Syntrophaceae bacterium
GGCTCAACACCCAGGAGATGACGAGGGCCGGCAAGCTCAAGGAAGGCTTCGACATCCCGGTATTCGACGCCAACACGAACAAATCGAAGAGTATCCGGAAGCTCTCCGGCGGCGAGGCGACCATAGTTGAAGACGCCGTCGCCAAGGCCATAT
>PLSJ01000398.1:232-4719 GCA_003165115.1 Syntrophaceae bacterium
AACTGCTCGCCATGGCGAACGCCGTGATTTCCCTCAAGCCCGGCGGCGCCACCATAACCGCCAACAACTGATAAAGGAGCACGTCCACATGAAAAAAGCATCGACGGCCAGCGCCGTCCCCAACGGCGACTACGACAACGAAGAATTCTTCACGCCCCTTTTGGGAGCGGACGACGACAACGTCAAGACCCTGGGCATCATCAGGCCCGGCATCATGGTGTTGAAGAAGGACTGCGAGCAAGCCGACGTCGAACGATATGACCGCTTGCTCGCTCAAGGCATGAGCTGGGTCGACATGGCAAAGGAACTGGGCGACAAGCTCATCCCCCAGAACGTCGACTACTTCACCGCGAACAGGCACGACTTCATGAACCCCGCAAACGCCGATCTCATCAAAGAGCTGTACGCCGATACCGACGGCAGGATACGGTCGATCCCGGTCTATTTTCCCATGAATGAATGGTGGAACATCATCCCCCACCGGCTCTGCTGCTACGGCTTAACGTAGGGCCTCAAGCACAGAAGCGGCTTCGAGTATGAAAGGGACGACCGGGGAAGGGTAGCAGATTACAGGATGGTCTGCGAAACCCCGGAAGACCTCGAAGCGGGGAAGAAGCTATTCGGCGGCCGTGCGTGGATGAGGAAGCCCTGCGATCCGGAGTCCTGCCCCGAATATCAGAAGGAAGAATGCCGGTTCTCCGGGAGGATCTATTTCATGATCCCAGGGGTAAAGGGGATGGGCTCGTTTGTCATCCCGACAAAGTCCTTCTACTCGATGAAACGGGTGAAGAAAACGCTTCGCGACATGTACCAGCTCACCAATGGGAGGATCGCCTACCTTCTCCACAACGGGGAAACGATTTTCGTGCTCAGGAAAGTGAAAGCCACCATCCCCTGCATCGACTGGGAGAAGGGCGAGACGAAGATGAGGCAGCAATACCTGATCGACCTCGACGTCGTGGTGGATCCCCTGGAGGTCGCCAAAGAGTACTCCGTAGAAAGAGTTCTCCAAAAAGGCGCGAGGGCGATGACCATGCTGGGCGCGGGTGTAGATAGTACCGATGACGCCTCCGCAGCAACAGATGGGGGTGCGGCCGAAACCGGTTCCCCTTCCTCCAGCGAAAACCGGGCGGAAACACAGAACGAACAGCGACTCACGTACAGGGAGGAAAGGCCTGAAAAGAAGCTGGCGCCCGAAGCCCCGAAGAATGGGAACGGCAGAAAAGAGATGGACGGGGACCAGAAGGCGGCCATCACGAAGATGGCGGCCAGGTATCGGATAGAGGCGGAGACGCTCGACAAGGTGCTCGCGGGCGTGAAGTCTTACGATGAAGCCGCGAAGGTGATAGGCGAGCTCAACAGGGGAGACATTTCGAGGTTCCTCCCGGCCCCGGCATAACCGGGCCTGCCGGATATCCAACACGCTCAAAGGGAAGGCATTCGCCTTCCCTTTTTTTAAATTATTTTCCGCTAGGCGACCGGGAAGCAAGGCGGCGAAAAGTAATAGTAACAGTGGAAGTTCGGAAAGAAAGGGAGTGTACCCCTGTCCGAAAGGACAGGATTGACAGACTTTCCATGTAGTGGTAGTTCTGTATTACAAGGTCTCACCCAGGCATTGAGGACACTCCGGTGGAGCCGTCTTGTGGCCGCCTGCATTTTCTTGCCGGGTCACGCCCTTGAGTTTCAGGGGGCGATGACCCGTAAGGTAGGGCACATATGAATCCGGAAGACAATGGTCCGTCCCCCGATACGCTCGTCGTTTTCCCAGATGAGGCAAAGGCGGCAATCACGGTCAGCGCCTCCTCTCTGAACCGGACCGTAAAAGCGACGATCCCTTCCAAGGCGAGAAAATACGACACCAGCCAGGCCGTAGAGGAACTCTATCAAAAACACGCGGTCTCTCTGAAGCAAGGGGAAGCGAGCCTTTATGAGAAGATGATTTTCGGGATCTACGCGATCTACAGGCCGAGGATTATCAAGATCGCGAGGAAATATCGATCCTTGAGCCCGATATTCGGGGAAGAAGACCTCCACCAGGAAGCGCTCAAGGCTATCCTGCAAGCCCTTCGAAAATACAAGCACAGCCCTGATATCAAGATGAAATTCTCCACCTATCCCGAATGGTCGATCAGGAACACATTCCAGCGGGCCATAGGGAGCAAAGACAAGTACGTCGAGGTCTACGGGCGTGACGGGGGGTTTGTGAAAACCATGGTGTACGGCAAGTTCGTTGAGCAGAAAAAGGCCCTGGAGGGCGCCGACTGCACCTACACGACCAAGAAGCGGTTCTGCTACCTGTCTGAAGTCCTCGGGGACGACGACTTTGAGACAAAGCTGGATCAGGCGGAACTTGCTCCGTATGAATACTCCGCGTACCCCGAGACCCCGCAACAGTCCGGGGAGAGGCGGGAGATAGAGGAAGACAGGGAATCGGGAGAGGAGGAACCGGGCGACGAAGAAACGGCCGCGCCTCTATCCGGTCCAGGGTCCCGCAACGGCTTCAACCTCCAGGCAATTGACGGCCTTTATCGGCAATGGGCCAGGTCCCCGGGGGAAGCGACCGAGGGCGACCCTATAGTTCTTCGCATCTACGATCTTTGCCGGCAGGAAAGTGAGGCTTTCTCCTTCCCTTGCGGAAGCAACGGCGCGGACGAGGTGGAACGGTCGGCGCTCGCCGCCATCGCGCGAAGCCTTGCCCGCCACGACAACGATTCCGTTCCGAGAATCCCGTTTTCCATGTTCCTTCGCGTGGCGATGAAAAGATCGATGCAGGCTCTTTGCGGAAAGGAGGTATGCCCCGATGGATGAGCAGGAGATCGTAGACATTCTGAAAAAACAGAGACTGGACCAGGCCCGTCCTTGGGAGGCCATCTCGTCGGACTACCTGACAACCAGGGAGTTTCTGTCGCTCGTCGGCATCGGAGGCAGGGGAAGGGAATACCGGCAAGCGCTCTTCTACCTGGAAATAGCATCGAAAAGGGACAACACCGGTCATATCCTGCCTGATTATCTGAAGAGATGTTTTCTGAACCAAGCGGTCCGCGTTCACGTCTTCCGATCAAGGAGCGAAGCCCTGATCGGCGTCGAATACCGCGTTCCCGTGGAGAGCCTGGATGAAAGCTACGGGGAACGGGTGAAGCAACTTATCGCCTCCAGAAACGGCAAAACCCCTGACTCGGTAATAAGCCGGAGGACCCTCAAGAAGCTGAGGCAATTGAGCGAGATAAAGCGCAAAAGCATATCGGAGCTTGTCGACGCGTGGGTGGATCGGGAAATGGACGCCGTCCTCGGAAAAGAGGGCGGGCCGCCCTTCGGGATAGCAAGATAGCACATCGATCCATGTGTGCTCATAGGGGATGACGCGATTTCCCATCCGTTATGTGCGCACATCGGGCTATGTGGCAACATCGGAAACGTGACGGCAGTGCAGTGAGATGCACGCACAGGGCGCTTGTGCGATAACGAATATCAGGAGGCGGCCATGAAGTATCTGGGTAATGTCAAAGTGACCTTGTTGAAGGAAAAGCAGGAGTACAAGGAGCTCTTTTCTCCCCTGTCCGAATCCGAGTATGAGGACCTGCGCGAGAGCGTAAGGGAGGCGGGCATATTGAACGACCTGATACTGGAGAGGATCGAGGACGGCTACATTATCCTCTCCGGGCATCACCGCAAGGCGGTCGCCCAGGAACTCGGTCTGGAAGAGGTTCCCTGCTCGCTCGCGGAAACGCGCGGCGAGATACTCGAGGCCCTGTTCGACAACGCGAGCCGCCGCCAGATGACGGAGGCGGAACGGAAGGAAAAGGTCAAGGAGAAAGAGAAGGTTCAGGATCGCATATACGAAGAAAGCCTGATACCCGAGCTGTACACGCTTTACAGAGAGGGGAAGATTGACAGGCGATCTGCCGATGAATTCATGCGTGAAGACTTCGATCTCCAGCGAAGCATTTTCCATTCCCTGTCGGTGGAACGTCCCGTGGTGCCGCGGGAGCTGCTCGAAAAACATGAGCATGAAATAGCCTCGATAGAGTCGCGGCACATGGAGGATCTCGATAACGAGCGAAAGAAATTGGCGGCGGCGGAGGCCGAGTTGGCGGCGGCGGAGGCCGAAAGAAAGAAAGCGCAGGAAGCGCTTGAGCAGAACGGGAAAGAGCTGGAAGACATAAGAAAAAGGGCGAAGCATACGCTGGCCAGGTACGAGAAGGACAAGGAGCAGATCACGAAAGAGGTGAAAGGAGAGGTCGAGGAGGAGCTCGAAGACCTCAAGAAGGAAAGAGAGACCCGCGAGGCGGCCATGAAGGCGAAGCTGGACGATATAGCGAAGCTCAACGGGGAGATCGAAACCCTCAAGAACAGAATATACGGCTACGACTCCCAGGTCGCCCTCTGGAGACACGAAATCGCCCGGGCAAGCGAGACCTACGAGAAAAGCATCGCCTACTACTCGAATCCCGCCCTGATCGAAATCCAGCTCCAGGTGATCTCCGAAT
>PLSJ01000416.1:0-12494 GCA_003165115.1 Syntrophaceae bacterium
CGGCTGAAAAGCTCCCCTTTATGGGGCACGAAGCCGTACTATGAGCAGGTGCTCGCCCTGCTCATAGTCAAGCGCTACGGGAGGAACCTGGAGGAGGGCATCAGCGGCTTTTACCTGGAATTCGAAAACCGTATACCCCTCTACCAGTCCATGTATCTGGCGAAAAAGGCGGGGGTGCCCTGGAGCATACTCACGAACGGCAAAACCTGGCTGCTCCTGAAAAGACCCTTCGCCTTTGAAAAGCCGCTCATCGAGATCGACCTCGAACAAGCGGTCCTGGCCCATGACGGCGATACATTGCACCTTTTTACCCAGATTTTTTCTTCCACCGGTCTCGACACCACCCTGGCCGCTTTCCTCGAAGAGGAGCGGACCGAGCTGATCGCATTTCTCCAGGAGAAGCGCCGGTCCCTTGCGAATCTCCTCGAAAACGGCAAGAAGAGCGACGTATACGCGATGGCGATACCCCTTTACGCCCACCTCTTTCCCGGCAGCAGTCTCGTGCGTACCGCACAGCACGGGGGCCGGACGATGGGTGGCGCGGGTGTCGGGCCCTCCGGGAAGCCGGGACCGGCAAGGGAGTACGACCAGGCCGACCTGTTCACCTACCTCCTGGCAAGGGGGGCGGAAGCCGAGGCGAGCCCGGAAGAACCTCTCCTCAGCAGCGTAGGTTCGGACAGAACAAAGGACAGCCTCCTGTCTCTCAGGATACTCGACATGACGCCGGGCTTCGGCAATGTGTCGACCCGGCTCGTGGAAACGATAGCATACCTCTCTTTCCTGCTCCCCTACAAAGAAAAGCACAGCTTCATCGCCGAGTGGGAAAACGAAGGACTGCTCCATAAGTTTATCCTCGGCCACGTGCTCTATGGCGTGGAGAAGTACCCTTTCCCTCTCGATGTCCTCCATAACTCGATGCTCTCCCGTTTTGATGCCTCGGGCGTCAATTACAGATTGGGGAACCCCCTTCTCGGCATGTCTCTCGGGGAGTTGTTCGCCTCCCACGAAGACAGGGGGCTTACGGGTCTTTTTTCGAAAGACTCCGAAGACCTCATGTCGCGGCTGAAGGAAATGCACCGCCTTCAGGCGACGCTCTCGGACAGGATCAAGGAAGACGCCCTGGTAAAGGGCGAGATCGAGGCGACTCTCACCGTCTACCGCTGGCGCATCGGGGAGATCATGGACCTCATGACGGCATCTGCCTTCGTCAAGGCCCTTGAGATGAAAAGGATCGGAGAATTACTTTATTACATAGACGGCGATGAGAAGATATGGCAAGCGGCAAGGGCCGCGGAGTGGTACGTCTCCGCGAGGGAAATGGCCCGGAACAAGCGCTTCTTCCACATGGAGATCGAGTTCCCGTTCCTCGTGAACGACGGCTTCGACGTGGTCTTTGTCCAGCCGTCCCTCAATTACCTCTGGGACGAGCGGCTGCCGGCCGGTGAAATGACAAAGGCGTATATCAAAAGGGCCATGGCGTACCTGAAGCAGAGCGGCACGATCGTGCTCATGGGCGCCGGCCTGACCGAGATGGTCCCCGAGCTGAAGAAATCGAAGCGATATGCCGTCGAAGCGAAAGGGAAGACCGTTCTCGTCAAGAGGCGTTGACCGCGATGAGATCACAAGAATGGTGCCTGGATGCCGGGCCGGTATGAAGATCGGCCTGATCAGTGACACGCACGGCTCCCTCAAGGGCTTCCAAAAAGCCCTGGACGGGCCGTTGTCCAACGTCGGGATGATCCTCCACGCGGGGGACGTGCTCTACCACGGCCCTAGGAACCCGTTCGCTGACGGCTACAGTACCGCGTCCCTGGCGGAGAAGATAAACAGCCTCCAGGTGCTGATGATGATCGCCAGGGGCAACTGCGACGCCGATGTGGACCAGCTCGTCATCACCGCACCCCTCCTCTCTCCGTACGTCTTCCTTCACCTCGGCCGCAAGAGAGTCCTCCTCCTCCACGGAGAAAACAAAAGGGACGAGGATTTTGAAGAATTGATCGGGCGGTTCGACCTCGACTTCCTCGTGCACGGTCACAGCCATGTACCCCGCATTTCGAAAGTGGGGGGCAGCCTGATCATCAACCCCGGAACACCTGCCATCCCCAACCCGTCGAGCCCCTTCAAGAAAACGGCGGGGGTCCTCGACCTGGCGGCCGGCACCGTAAAGATATGGGATATCGAGTCGGAGAAAGTCGTGCTCGAAGAGACCTTCGACGTGTGAGCGGCGAAGGAATAGGACGTACCGCCTTCTTTACCTCACAGATCCATGGTTAGCCCGTCTTCCCCCAGGAGCAGGGGCGCCGGCAGCACGCCATGGAACCCCTCCCACGCGGGCGAGAGATGGGACATGATGACGCGCCTCGGTGTCGCCTCCCGGACGATCGTGAGGAGCGTTGGCAGGTTCAGGTGGCCCCACACTTCCTGCTCGGGGAAGGAACATTCGACGACCAGGAGGTCGGCGCGTGCCGCCAGTGCGGCAAGGGCCGGCGCATACCCGGTGTCGCCCGAGAACACGACGCTTTTCCCCCGCTCTTCGATGCGCACACCGATGCTCTCGTCCCTATGAGCCATGGGCGCAGTCACGAGCGAGACAGAGCCGATGCGCACGGTACCCTGCGGCACGGCTCTTATGGTGAGGCGATAGTCGAGGGGGACTACCCACGGGTACAGGCGGGAGAGCCTCCGGAAGAAGAGCCGTATCCCCCGCCCGCCGATCAGATGCAGCTCTTTTTGCCTTTGCCGCTCGCCGTAGTTGCAGGCGAACAGGAGTGTGGCGAGGTCGACGGTATGGTCGGGATGAAAATGGGTGAGGACGATTATATCGATATCGCCCACCTCATGGCCCGATTCCAGGAGTCTTCGGACCACCGAAGGCCCCGCGTCGATCAGTATGTTTCCCGCCGAGGTGGAGAGCAGACAAGAAGAAGACGATCTACTCAGGGAGGGCGTCGCACTCCCCGTGCCGAGGATTGTGATCTTCACGCATCAACCTTTCGTCTTCGCTCTTTTCCCGAAATGCGAAAAGTGAAGGAAAGAGCGCAGTATGCAGAGGGCAGGCCGGCACCGAGCCGGATACGAAGAAGCCCGCGACCCAAAGGAAAAGTATAATCGAGATGAAGCGCAAAAGAAAAGAGGAAGGCACGAACATGAGCAAAAAGACAATTTCTTATTGACAATACAGGGAATATAGCTTATATGAGATGGTAAGGCGGTGTAGCTCAGACGGTTAGAGCATGCGGCTCATATCCGCAGTGTCCGGGGTTCAATTCCCTGCACCGCCATATTGATAGAGCTTTAAGGTTCCTGATCGGCTTGCCAAATCTTGAGGAGAGGTGAAGGTAATGACAAAAGCCGATTTAATCGCCAGTGTTGCATCTGACGCGGGAATTAAGAAATCGGTCGCGGAAAAGGTACTCAACTCCTTCATGGACAACATCGAAAAAGCCCTGAAGAGTGGTGACAAGATCACCCTGACGGGCTTCGGCACATTTCAGTGCACGGAAAGGGCTTCCAGGACGGGAAGGAATCCGAGGACGGGACAGGAAATCAAGATCCCCTCATGCAACGTGCCAAAATTCAAACCGGGAAATAAACTCAGGGAGGCGCTCAAATAGAAGTTTCATGGAGGAAAGGGTCTTTCTTGGTCCCTTTCCTCATTGTACTCATGGCGTTGGCTATCTGGCCGTACTCTGCTCAAGGCGCGGAGCGGAAGGCGAAGCGACAGGCGGCCAAATCGACCTCATCCGCCCAGGGTGCCATCGGGGTCAACGACCTGAACCTGCTGGACTACTTCAAGGCCGCGGAGGACCAGGTGAAGCGGGGTGGGACCGACGAGGCCCTGCGGACTTTTCATGCCATTTATCGCTACACCGACGACAACCTCAAGTTCATCGCGTGCGTCGGGGAGGCATACGAAAAGGCGCGGAACGACCCCAGCCTCGCCCAAGACCAGAAGGAAACGCTCTATCTCAAAATGCAGCGCACCGCAGGGCTCACCGCCCGCTACACGAGGCTGAAAGGGGAATCGGCCTACAACTTGGGCCTCGTCTATTCGAAGAAAGGGGATGCCGCCCAGGCCAGGGGGTATCTCCTCGAAGCATGCCGGACCCTCCCCTTCTCGCTCGATGCGGGATCGTTCTGGATGAAGTCGAAAAACCTTTTCCTCGGTATCTCCGGTCTCGACGGCGAGTTCTGATACCGGGCCCCGCATCGATGCCTGCGGAAACACCTCACGACAAACGCATGCGCTTCATGACCGCCTGAGACGCTTCAGGGCCAGGGCAAAAGAATATTCGTACAGGTGAAGCCCTTTGCTGACGGCCACGATGGAGCCGTCCTGCACGCCGATCTCCTGGCACATGTATTCCTTGAGGAGCTGGATGGCCGCAAGGTTTGACGGAAAACCGGCCCACAAATCCCAACTCCTGAAATAGAGCACGAAGTGGAGCCGGCCATCCGCGACCCGGGTGTCGATCAGCCGCAGGCAGGGGGGGTCTTCGAGCAGGATATCCTGGGGCATACCGACTTCCATGATAGCCTGGTTGGTCCCGCGCGCGTTCTTCCGGTAGATGTCGATCACTTCCTGGACCGGGTTTATACCAAAAGAGACCTCCTGTCCGTTTACCGACACCTTGGGATTGGTGAGCCTCTCCCCGTACGTGTAGACCTCGTTTTGCCTCTTTCGGTCGGTCATCAGGTATTGCAGGTAATCCTCCACGTATTCCGTGCTCGTGGGCTGAGGGACCCCGAGCTCGACGGGGATGTCCGGGATCAGCGGCCTCGCCCCAGGATGCCTGATATTGACCATGACGAGGTCGAACTCCTTCCTCTTCACCCCTTCGAAGGAGCCTCTCTCCACCTCGTATTCATGAACGCCTTCTTCCTCAAAAATCTTGTATATGCATTGAAACCATGCATCGGGAAGGTCGCGTGCCTCTATCAGGACCGGTTGCATCATACCCCCTTTCATCCCCGCGGAAATTGCGGCGCCAAAAACGTTTGAAAAACTATACCCGAAATAGTATGCTAAGGCAACGTGATTTCGCGGGAGAGCCTATGTTCGTAAAACAGGTGGAAGTCGGGAGGTTCGCGGTCTTCGCTTACCTGGTCGGCTCGGAGACGACAGGCGATGCCCTCGTCATAGATCCGGCGGCCGATGGCGACCTGCTGGTGAGAGAGGCCAAGAAAAACAAGCTGCGGATAAAATACATCGTCAATACCCATTCCCATATCGATCATGTGATGGGCAACAAGAAGATGAAAGAGCTGACCGGCGCCGAGATCGTCATCCATGAAGCCGAGGCGCCCTATTTGAGTCAACAGGCGGCCCACCTCATGCAGATGTTCGGCGCAGACCCGTCCCCGCCCGCCGATATTACCGTCCGCGAAAACGACCTGATCACGGTCGGCGATATCTCGCTGAAGGTAATCCATACACCCGGCCACTCTCCCGGAGCCATCTGCCTGTACACCGACGGCCTCGTCTTCACCGGCGACACGCTTTTTGTCGGGGGCGTGGGGAGGACCGACCTGGAGGGAGGCTCCTGGCAGGTCCTGGTCAACGCGATACGCGACAAACTTTTTACCTTGCCGGACACTACGGTAGTCCTTCCCGGCCACAATTACGGCGAGGCTTTGAAGAGCACGATAGGGATGGAGAAGGTGCATAATCCATATGTTGGTTCACGGTCCTAGCAGCAAAGTCTTACTCGTCGTCTTTTCCCTTTTCTTCCTCTTTTCCTGCCAGACGCCACCCCAGACCGGCAAACCGGCGAATATGCAACCTGCCGTCAAGACGGTGAAAAAGCCGCCGGTCATCGCTCTCGTCCTCGGGGGGGGTTCGTCCAAGGGCTTTGCCCACGTGGGAGTGATCAGGGTGCTGGAACAGGAGAAGATACCCATCCACATGATCATCGGCACGAGTGTGGGGAGCCTGATCGGCGGCCTGTACGCGGCGAATCCGGACAGCTTTCAACTCGAATGGACCGCCTTCAAGATCGAGCGCGGCGACATACTCGATTTCTCCATAGCCTACTCGAAGCTCGGCCCCGTGCAGGGCGCACGCATGGAGACGTTCATCGAGCAGCACGCCAAGGTGAAGCACGTCGAGGAGACGAAGATCCCCTTCTATCCGATCGCGACCGACCTGAACACGGGTGAGACCGTCATGCTGGAGAAAGGCTCGCTTGCGAAGGCCATCCACGCCTCCGCCGCGATCCCCGGTATTTTCGTCCCGGTGACGTTCGGAAACAGGACCCTCATCGACGGCGGGGTGACAAACAACTGCGCCTGCGATATTGCCAAGGCAAAAGGCGCCGACATCGTGATCGCCGTCAACCTGCAAAAAGACGTGAAAAACTACCAGATCGACTCCCTCATCGATATCATCGGCCAATCGGTAAATATCATGATGCGCGAGTCGGGCAGGGGAAAGATGAAGAGTGCCGACGTGCTGATAGAACCCGAGACGAAAGGCATCTCGCTCTTTGACTTCAGCCAGAAGAAGCTCCTGATGGATGAAGGCATCAAGGCCGCGAAACAGGCCATACCCCGGATCAGGGAGCTTATGGCGCAGGACAGGTAGCGCCGCCGCAGACCTCAGCAAATCTTCGCTTTCCTCACCTGTCTCTTGTTAAGGGCGCGCCTTTTGCCGACCTCGCCTTCCTAGTTTCCGGCCGTTCCCGGCAGCCACAGATAATAGAAGCCCGGCGTAAGGGGAGGCAGGATCTCCGGGAGGTTCATCTCGACGAGGGGCAGCAGCCCACCCGCGGATGCAGCCAGCGAGGTGTTGTAGACGTTGTCGTTCGCATACCTTGTGCGCCGGTAGACGACGACCCTGGCGTCTTCCGGGAGGCCCGCGAGCGTCCTGGCATCGCGGATGGCGTCCTTGAGATACCCGACGGCATCGACAAGCTTTAGCCGAAGGGCCTCCGGGGCCAGATAAATGCGGGCGCTCGCGACATTGGCCAGGTCCGCCGGTCCCAGCTTTCGGTGGCGGGCGACGAGGCCGAGGAACCTGCCGCCCAGGTCGTCGGTGAGCCCCTGCATGATCTTTTGCTCTTCCGCGGTGGATGGACGGAAGGGGGACCCTATGTCCTTCTCGCTGCCCGATTTGTTCACCTCGACGTTCACGCCGAGCTTATCCATGAGGCCCGCTATTTTCGGCTGCATGAGAATGACCCCCACCGAGCCGGTGATCGTGGTGGGATGCGCCACGATGCGGTCGGCCGCCAGCGCGATGTAATAGCCGCCGGACGCGGCCACGTCCATCAGGGCCGCAACGATCCTGGCCCCGGTCTTCTCCTTGAAGTCCATGATTTCGTGATAAAGGATGTCACTCGCGGTGATCGAGCCGCCCGGCGAATTGATTTCGAGGAGGACTGCCTTCACCTCTTCGTCCTTCTCCGCGAGCCGCAGCCGGGCCACGACCTCCTGGACCTCGCTCGGCCGCTGGTCCATGAGGCCTTTTTTCGGCGTGTCCGAGAGGAACCCCGTTATCGGGATGACGAGGACCTTGCCCTTCTGCGTGCCTTCGAGGGTGAACTCTCTGAGGCGCTCTTCCGGCGGGGTACCGAGATGTATCTTCAGCCCCGTGCAGGAGCCGGCCAGAACCATGACGCCCGCAAGCAGCAGGCCGGAGAGGAACAACCGAACGCTCATATGACCGACTCCTTGTCTTTCCGTCGCTTGGTCGGGATAGAGACCCTTTTTCGGGACCCTCGTCCCTACACATTGTTTCCCGTCCGGGTGCGCCCTGTCAAGACAAAAATGGCCCGTCATTTCCTTCCCTCCCGGTCGGGTATATGTTACAATGGCGCTTAACGATTTTCAGGAGGGGGTTTCATGATCAGCGTGCCGGTCCCTGGTTGGGGCGAACTCTCGATAGAATACGTGATGGTGGACTTCAATGGCACCGCCGCATTGGACGGCAAGTTGAAGAAAGAGGTCAAAGAGGTAATGGACAAGATCTCGCGGTACGTCAAGGTGTTCGTGATCACGGCGGACACGTACGAGACCGCCGACTCGGAGCTCGGGTCCGCCGATGTCACCTTCATAAAGGTGGACAAGTCTTCGAGCGGCGAGGAGAAGGCAAAGGTCGTGAGGGAGCTGGGTCCCGAGAAGGTCGTCGCCATAGGAAACGGGGCCAATGACGCGCTCATGCTGAAGGAAGCGGCCCTCGGCATCGCGGTGATAGGAGAGGAAGGCTGCTCCACCGCCCTCATGAAAGAGGCCGACGTCGTGGTGACGGATATCATGAACGCCCTGGGACTGATCGCGCACCCCGAAAGATTGGTGGCCACCCTGCGCGACTGACCCATCGCAGGCGCTCAGGGTCGTTCCGTGCATTCCGGCCCCCGAATACCTATGTTACGCATTATGAACGATACAACCGATCTCGACAACCGCTTCAAAGAGTTCCGTGAAAGAGTGAGAATCATGGCCGGGGAGAGCGCGCGCGAGGCCAGCATGCACCTGCGGCGGGACGAGGCGTCCCTCGAATTCTCCTTCCATGACGGCGAGACAGGGAGCCTGGAGCTTGCCCTCGATTATCTGGATGACGTGGCGAAAAAAGGGTCGCCCGTCTCCCCGAACGGCATCGAGGAGGCTTACATGAGCCTTCTCCTCTCCTGCAAGAGGATGAAGGGCAACCTGTCGGCCCTAGAAAGGATAATCGAGACGATGCAGACCGCTTTCGACCTGCCCACGGGGGCGGAGATGGGGCTGAAGCACAAGGAGAGCGGAAAACCGCACGCCTGAACCGATGTGAGGCTATTGCAGAGGCGAGTCGATGACCTCTACGGTAAATTCTTTAGGCGTTCCCGTATAGGTGTCCGGAAAGACGATGGAAAAGGGCAGTTCTCCGCCCTTGCGCAAGGCGAAGGCGGATATGTTGGATGACCGGAAATCGGCCACCTTTTTTTCGATCTCTCCGGCCGGCATCTCCCGGACCTCCTCGACCGAGAGAGGCAGGCCAGCAAGCGCAAAGTGCTCGCCGATGACCGTCCCCTGCCCGTCGAAGAGCTTGGCCTTCAAAATGACGTATTTTCTCGCCTTTGTGGAGCCGTTCGCGATCACACCCTTGACGAGGAAGACCTTCCCGTCCCTGATGGCGGTCTCCTGTCCCTCCATGTTCAGGATACCGAGCCTCTTGGGTGCGGCCCCGATGACGTTCACCCAATAGAGATACCCTGATGCGGCCGCGATGAAAAGCAACGCAAGGGCAATGACGAAGGCAATGAGGCCGAGGCGGCGCTTCCTGCGGACGCCTGCTCCCTTGTACTCGATACGGCTCGCGAGCGCCTGCGGGTCTTCACGCTCCTCGCCGGCCTCCCGCTCGTACACGAAGACATGTCCGCAGCCGGAGCAGCGCATCTTTTGAAAACGTGCCTTAACGAGCCTGTCTTCCAGGCGGTACTTTCTGCTGCAGGAGGGGCACGTGATAGTCATCGCAAAAGCTTAAAGAAAAGGGGAGGAGGTCCTCCCCTTTTTTCTTATCTGCTCAACCTCTTTTTGAATTCGTCGATCAACTTGGGCACGACCTGATTGTAATCGCCTACTATACCATAAGAAGCAATCTTAAAGATAGGCGCTTCGGAGTCTTTGTTGATGGCGACGATGTAGTCGGACGTCCTCATACCCGCCAGGTGCTGGATCGCGCCAGATATACCGCACGCGATATATATCTTCGGTTTCACCGTTTTTCCCGTCTGGCCCACCTGATGCTCCTGGGGTATCCAGCCGGAATCGACTGCCGCGCGTGATGCGCCGAGGGCGCCGCCGAGCGTGTTCGCGAGCTCCCGCAATACGTTAAAGCCCTCGGGTTTGCCCGTGCCCCTGCCGCCGGAGACGATGATGTCCGCCTCGACGAGGTTTACCGTCACTTCTGATTTCATGAACTGGAGGATCGTTGTCCTCAGGTCGCCTTCGGCCACCGCCACTGCTTCTTTCGCTACTTCCGCCTGCTTCCCCGTGTCCCGTTCGGACATGGGGAAGACTTTCGGCCTCACCGTCATGAGCTGGGGTTTTGCCTTCGTGTTGACGACACCCACCAGATAGCTCCCGCCAAAAGCGGCCCTTGTGACTTTTACGGCTTTAGCGGCGTCGATCTCCAATCCTATGGCGTCCGACGCTATTCCCGTCTCCAGCGTGGCGGCGCAGGCCGAGGAAAGGTCCGCGCCCTGGCTGGTCGCCCGGTAGAGCACGACGTCCGGCTTATACTTGTCCATCACCGTTGTCGCGGCCTTGGCGTATGCATCCGGCCTGAAGGTCTTGAAGGGGGCACCGTCTACCGCGTAGACTTTCGAGGCGCCGTAATAACCGGCTTCTTTGGCGAGCTCGTCGGTATTTTCGGCGATGACGAGGGCGCAGAGATTTCCGCCGAGGTCGGCCGCAAGCTTTTGGCCGATGCCGAAGAGCTCATAAGACATAGGGGTGAAAGCCCCCTCCTTGTGTTCCACGTATACCCACACATCTTTATAATCAGCCATTATCTCATCCTCCCCATAGTTATTTGATAACTTTCAAACCAAGGAGCTTCTCTACAAGAAGGCTACTTACTTCATCCACATCCCCCGAGAGCATTTCCCCTCCTGACCGGGGAGGCGGCGTCGTCAGCTCGATCACCTTTACCGCAGCACCTTCCGCTCCTATCTTTTCTTTCGCCGCACCGATCTCGGCGGCATCCCATACCGGTATCTGGACCTTTGCGGCCTTACGGATACCCATGAGGTTGGGCAGCCTCGGCTCGTTGATCCCTTTGAGCACCGACACGACGGCGGGCAGCTTGGCTTCCACGAGCTCGGTGCCGCCCTCGATGTTCCGCTCGACTTTGATCTTCTTGTTTGCCGCGTCTATCTCCACGATCTTGCCGACAAAGGTCAACTGCGAGTAACCCAGCCTGGTGGCAATCTCGGAGGCGACCACGCCCGTGTTGCCGTCCGTTGTCTGTTTGCCGCACAGGACCAGGTCGACGTCGCCGACTTTCTCTATCGACTTGGCAAGTGCGTATGACGTCGCGAGCGTGTCGGAGCCCGCGAACGCCTCGTCGCTGACGTGATGGACTTCGTCGACAGCGAGGGCGAGGGCGTTTCTGAGCACGTCCGTGGCCTTTTGGGGACCCAGGGAAAGGGCCACTATTTCCGCGTCATACTTCTCTTTCGTAAGAAGCGCCTCCTCCAGCGCAAACTCGTCGAAGGGGTTGGTGATCGCATCCATATCCTCCCTCTTCAGAGTGCCCTTCTGGAGGTCCCATTTTACTTCGGCTTCCGTATCGGGAACCTGCTTTATACATACCACAATCTTCACAGTGCCCTCCTTAAGTGTTTTGTTTATTGACCACGGTACGTGGGTTTTCGCTTTTCCAGAAACGCGGTCATGCCCTCTTTCTGGTCTACGGTCCCGAAGCAGAGCCCGAAAGCCTCGGCTTCGAAATCGAGCCCCGAATCGATGTCCATGCTCACGCTCCTGTTGATACATGCCTTTGCGAGCCCAACGCCGACGGGCCCGGCGGACAATATCGCGGCGGCGAGGCCCTCCACCGCTTCCATCAACTGGCCGTCAGGCACCACCTTATTCACGAGGCCCATTTCATATGCCTCCCGGGCGCTTATCACCTTGCCGCTGAAGATCAACTCTTTTGCCCTGGCAATGCCCGCCAGCCTGGCCGTCCGCTGCGTCCCGCCGAACCCGGGGAGGATCCCCAGGGTCACTTCCGGGAAGCCCACCTTCGCCTTCTCGGCGGCGTAGATGATGTCGCACGCGAGGGCAAGTTCGAAGCCGCCGCCGAGGGCGTAACCATTCACCGCGGCAATCACCGGCTTGTTCATCCGCTCGAGAAAGGACATTGCCATGTGCCCTTTATTGGAGAAGGCCATCCCCTGCATGGGGTTCATCGGCTGCATCTCCTGTATGTCCGCGCCGGCCACAAACGCCTTATCGCCCTGGCCCGTGACGATGACGACCCTGACATCGGGATTATCGGCGAGATCGCGTGCGGCCGCGAGGAGTTCGTCGCACGTCGCCGCGTTGAGCGCGTTGAGGGCCTTCGGCCTGTTGATCCTGATGATCCCCATGCCGCCCTTCAGCTCGAGGATAAGGTTGTCGTAGGGCATGTTATGCCTCCCTCTCGACCACCATTGCCATGCCCTGGCCTCCGCCAATGCACATGGTCGCAATCCCGTATTTCAGGCCGAGCCGCGGCATCTGGTGCATCAGCGTGACGATGAGCCGCGCGCCGGTGCAGCCGATAGGATGGCCGATCGAGATGCCGCCGCCGTGCACGTTCGTCCTGGCCGTGTCGAGCTTCAGCTCCCTGATGTTCGAGATCGCCTGCGAAGCGAACGCCTCGTTCAGCTCGATCATGTCGATCTTGTCAAGGGACAGGCTCGCCTTTTTCAGGGCCTTTTTTACCGCGGGCACCGGTCCGAGACCCATGTATGCGGGGTCGACGCCGCCGGCCGCCCAGGAGACGATTTTGCCCAGGGGCTTGATGCCCA
>PLSJ01000416.1:12572-13352 GCA_003165115.1 Syntrophaceae bacterium
ACGAATACGAGGGGGTCTCCCTTTCTCTGGGGAATGACGACGGGCACGATTTCCCTTTTGAGCCATCCTTCCTTGATGGCCTGACGGGCCCTCTGATGGCTTATGAGACCGAACGTGTCCTGCTCCTCGCGGGTAATGCCGAACTTCTCGGCAATATTCTCCGCTGTCAGGCCCATATGGTATCCGTAGAAGATCTCCCAGACACCGTCCAGGACCATGAGGTCGACCGCCTCGGTATTGAACATGCGGGCGCCGAACCTGAGCGCGGGAAGCGTAAACGGCGAAAGGCTCATATTCTCCATGCCGCCCGCCACGATGATGTCGGCATCACCCGTCATGATGGCCTGGGCCCCGCTCACGATAGCCCGCAGGCCCGACGCACAGACCTTATTNNGCCGCCTGTCTGCCGGTGTTCTGTCCCTGCCCCGCCTGGAGCACGTTCCCCATAATCACTTCGTCAATGGCAACCTCTTTCAAAGAATTATCGAAGTTGTAGTACTTTGCCTCGAGGTCGGTGTCCAGCTTCCCTGCGAAGATCTCAGGCGCGAACTCCCTGTCCTTTGTCCTCGATGGCCTCAATCCTGCTCTTTTGATCGCTTCGTTAATAACCAATCCCCCGAGTTTTACCACGGGTACGTCCTTCAGGCTCTGCCCGAACTGACCGACGGCGGTACGTGCGGCTGAAACAATCACGACCTCTCTCATGGTTGGCTCCTTTCGATTATGAAAAAGTTCACATACTTTTATCTCAAATAGGGAGCTTTTGTCAATCCTTAATCT
>PLSJ01000509.1 GCA_003165115.1 Syntrophaceae bacterium
GCCGACGTTCTCGCGCTGGTCGGGCTCACCGACGTTGGCGCCGCTTTAACGGAAACATTGCCTATACTGGAGCGCAAATTGCTGATGATCGCCAGCGCCATGGCGGCGGCCCCAAAGCTCTTGTTGATGGACGAGCCCGCTGGCGGCCTGACGCCGAGGGAAATCGATCACGTGATCGAGGTCGTCGAGAATGTGAGGCGGCGCGGCGTCACCATCGTTCTCATTGAGCACGTGATGCGGTTTCTGACACGGCTTTCGTCTCGCGTCATGATCATGCACCACGGCGAGAAGATCTATGAAGGGCCTCCGGAGGGGCTCGCGAGCGACGCCAAAGTGGTGGACGTCTATCTCGGCGCCGGCGCATCGTCGCGCCTGAAGGCGCAGTTTGACGGGAAGGCGCAACCGTGATGGCGACGCCTCTGCTTGCGATCGAGAACCTGTCGGCGGGGTACAAAGGGCTCAATGTGCTCGCCGGCCTGTCGCTGGAAGTCGGCGCGGGGGAATTCATTGCGGTTGTGGGACCCAACGGGCACGGCAAGACCACGCTTCTGAAAACCGTTTCCGGCCTTTTGTCGGCAACTGGAGGCTCCATTACCCTGGCCGGCCTCGATCTGACGCGTCGACGCGCGGATCAAATCGTCGCGGCCGGCGTCGTGCACGTGCCGCAGGGCGATCTCTTGTTTCCCGACATGACGGTGCGAGAAAATCTTCTGATGGGCGCTTATCTCCCTGACGCCGCCGCGCAGGCCGGCGTGCGCCTGGAGGAGGTGTTTCAGCTGCTGCCCAAATTGCGTGAACGTCAGGGACAGGTCGCTTCCACCCTGTCCGGCGGCGAGCGCCGGATGACGGGGATCGGGCGCGGCCTGATGAGCGGCGGCAAGGTTCTGATGCTCGACGAGCCCTCGCTGGGACTGGCGCCCCTCATGGTGCAGAAGACGGCCGAGATCATCAGGGAGATACACCGCGGCGGGACGACTGTCCTCCTGGTGGAGCAGAACCTGCATCTGGCGCTTCGGATGGCGGATCGGGGTTACGTGATGGAGATCGGGAGTATCGTCCTGAGCGGCGCGTCCGGGGACCTCCTCGGCAACGAGCACGTAAAAAAGGCTTATCTGGGCGGATAGGAGAGATAAGGTGACGATCACGCTGCAAGCCTTCGGACGGGAAGATTTTCAGAGGCTCATCGACTGGGCCGTTTCCCCGGAATTCCTGCTCCAATGGGCAGGGCCGATTTTCCGGTTCCCCCTGGACACGCCTCAGCTTGAGGAATACCTGGCAGCGGCCGCGGAGGCGCCGCCGAAGCGGAGGATTTTCAGGGCTGTTGCCGATGGTGAGGTCGTGGGGCATGTCGAGCTGGATGCGATCGACGTGTGGAACGGCTCGGCGCGGATGTCCCGCGTGCTCGTCGCGGACGCCTGGAGGGGCAGGGGCGCGGGGTACGCGATGGTGCAGGCGATCCTGGAATTCGGCTTCGGCGACCTGGGGTTGCACCGCGTCGACCTCGTCGTCTTCGACTTCAACCTGGCGGCGATTGCCTGCTACGAGAAAGCGGGTTTTTTGCGGGAGGGATACATCCGGGACGCCCGCCGCATGGGGGAGAGCTATTGGAGCCTCTACCTGATGGGCATGTTCGAGGATGAATGGAGAAAGGGCCCCGGACTAAGGTGACGACGGGGCGCGAGAGGGAAGCGAGAGGAGGAAAAATGAAACAAAAGGAGATCGGATGCCGGCGCCATTAAACCTGTGGGTCAACGGAGACCCCGTACAACTCTTCGTCCGGGAGGATGAGACGCTTCTCGATGTGCTGCGCGACCGCCTGGCACTGACCGGCACCAAGCGCGGCTGTGGCGAGGGTCAGTGCGGCCACTGCACGGTGCTCCTGAATGGAAAGGCGGTCAATAGCTGCCTGACACTGGCGGTGGAAGCCGAAGGCGGGCAGGTGCTCACGATCGAGGGCCTGGCCCGGGGGGAGGCGCTCCATCCGGTGCAGAAGGCCTTCGTCGAGGCGGGAGCCATTCAGTGCGGTTACTGCACGCCGGGCATGGTCATGACCGTCTACGCGCTCCTGCGCGAAAACCCGCACCCCAGCGAGGAAGAGGTCCGGGAAGGGATCAAGGGCGTTATGTGCCGCTGCACGGGCTACTACAAGATCATGGAGGCGGTCGCCCTGGCTGCTTCCGCGCCGGAGGCCACATGAAAGAAATCTCCGTTATCGCAGCCGGGAATGCGGCCGAGGCCGGCCAACTCCTCCAGGAATATCCCCAGTCGGTGCTCATGGCGGGGGGGACGGACCTCCTGGTCTTAAGGAAGCTCAAGCTCATTGCGCCCCAGGTGATCGTCACCCTGAAGTCGGCCCCAGGCGTGCCCGCGGTCCGGCAGGAAGCAGACGGGGAGTTTGCCATCGGAGCGTTTGCAACGCTGAGTGATATCGCGGCCCATCCATCGATCCGGCAGAAAGTGCCGATGCTGGCCAAGGCCGCCGCGGCCGTCGCCTCGGTGCAGGTCCGCAACAAGGCGACCCTCGGTGGAAACCTCTGTCTCATGAGCCGCTGCTGGTTCTTTAACCGCTCTCCCTTCTGGCGGACCGAGTTCCCTGACTGCCGCAAGGCCTCGGGGGGCGACCGGTGTTATGTAGTGCCCAAGAGCCGCAAGGGCTGCTTCGCCCTGCAGTCGGGAGATACGGCAGGGCCGCTGGTGGCGCTCGGCGCCAGGCTGCGCCTCGTCTCTGTGCGCGGTGAGCGGATAGTCGATATCGAAGCGTTCTATCTCGGAGACGGTATCCGCTACCTGGACCTGTCGGCCGGGGAGATTTTAACGGAGGTCCTTCTTCCTCCGCCCGCACCCGCCGGCGCTTTCGTCAAATTCCGGCCCCAGGACAACATGGACTTCGCCACGTTTACGCTTTCGGTGGTCCCTCCGGTCGGCAGGAGCGGCGCGCGGATCGTGGTGGGTTGCTCCGCCAGCCGGCCCCTGAGGGCGCGGGCCGCGGAAAAAATGCTGGACGCGGGAGCGCCGGCGGAAGAGATCGCCCGGAAAACGGCGGAAGAGGCGCGGTTAGTCTCCTTCGTCCGCGGACCGGTCGATTTCAAAAAGCAGGTGATTGCCGCCAGGATGGCGGACATCCTTGCGGGCCTCGAGGGCCAACCCCAATAGGAGGAAAGATCGCCATGGACGAGTTCACCACGATCTGCAAAAGAGTGCCCCGCCCGGACTCGGTCCCGAAGGTCACGGGGCGGGCGTTATTCACGACCGACCTGGTTTTGCCGGGCATGCTGGCCGGCAAGATCCTCCGTTCCACGCGCCACCACGCGCGTCTGGTCCACGTGGATACGGCGCCGGCGCTGAAGGTCCCCGGCGTCAAGGCGGTGATCACGGCGAAAGACCTGCCGCCGGTAGTCTACGGCTTCGGCGACCGCAGGGCGGATATGACCGTCTTCGCCACGGATCGCGTGCGCTTCAAGGGCGACGAGATCGCGGCCGTGGCCGCTGTCGACGAGGATACGGCGAATGAGGCCCTGGAGCGGATCGTCGTGGAATACGAAGGCCTCCCCGCGGTCTTCGACCCCGAGGAGGCCGTGGCCGCTGGTGCGCCGCAGCTGCACGGCGATTCTCCGAACAACATCGGGGTGCGCATCCACATAGACAAAGGCGACATGGACCGGGCCCTCGCCGAGGCGTACCTCGTGCGGGAGGACCGCTTCGATACCCAACGGGTCCACCAATGCTACGCCGAGCCATATTCCTGCGTGGTCGATTGGGACGTGACGGACAGGATCACCCTCTACACGGGCACGATGGCGGCCTCGGGTTTGCAGATCATGCTCTCCCGCGTGCTGATGGTCCCGGCCGATCACGTCCGGGTCATCCAGTGCCACACGGGCGGCTCCTTCGGGAGCAAGGTCGTGCTGAATTCCATCTACCCCGCGTCGGCGGTCCTTTCGCGGATCACGGGCCGTCCGGTGAAGATGGTCTACACCCGGGAGGAGGAGTATTTCGCCAGCCGTCCCCGGTTCTCCAGCCGCTACTACGTGAAGACGGCCGTCAGGAAGGACGGCACGATCCTGGGAAGGGAGACGAACTTCTACTATGACGCGGGGGCTTACTGCGACATGGCCGCGGCGATGATCATCGTCTGCTCCCACCGCAACGACAGCGTCTACCGCATCCCCTCCGTCAGGACCGATGCGAAGCTGGTCTATACGAACAAGAGCCCCGTGGGCGCCTACCGCGGCTACGGCAACCCGCAGAACACCTTCGCCTTCNNCGACATGATCGCGGACGAGCTCGGCATCGACCCGGCGGAGATCCGGCGGAGGAACGCCACGCGCTCCGGGGACACGACCGTCCACGGATGGAAGATATCGAGCTGCGGCCTGACGGAGGCGATCGATCAGATCGTCGAATCCTCCGGTTGGGACCAAAAGCGGGGCAGACAGCGCGACCGGAAGCGCGGCATCGGCATGGCCTGCACGATCCACGAAGTTGATGACCGCCACTCCGACGCCTTCGCCGGCAGCAACGCCCATGTGGAGATCCTGCAAAGCGGCGAGGTCCTGATATACTCCGGCGAGGGGGAATACGGCCAGGGGCGGGACACGACCTTCTGCCAACTGGCGGCCGAAGTCCTAGGCGTCCCTTTCGGATCCGTGCGCATTCTCCTGCCGGACACGGACATCACGCCGTATTCGCTGGGTCCATGGGGCTCGCGCGTCACCTATTCCGGCGGGCTGGCCGTCATGCGGGCAGCGGAGGAGGCCAGAAAGATACTTCTGGCGGAGGCGGGGGAGATGCTGGAGGCGGACCCGGCCGACATCACGGTGCGGGAGGGAAATATCTACGTGCAGGAGACGCCGGAACCCAGGACGACGGTCGGGGAGGTCGCCCGCGTCGCGATCTTCCATAAGAAGGGGAAGCGGATCCGCGGGAGCGGCCAGGACGAACCCGACACGACAAAGATGGAGCCGACCCAGCAGAGCAACCCCTGCTCCACCTATTCCTTTGCGGCCCAGGCCGTGGAGGTGGAGGTGGACGAGCGGACCGGGGAGATCGAGGTCCTGAAGATATGGACGGGCAACGACGGGGGGAACATCCTCAACCCGGTGGGTGCGGAAGGACAGATCGAAGGGCAGGTCCTGCAGGGGCTGGGCTATGCCAAAACGGAGGAGATGGTCTATCGGGGCGGCCACCTGATGAACCCCGACTACATGACCTCGGGGACGGTCGGCCCGGCAGAGGCGCCGCCGGTGTCGGTTTACTTTACCAAGACCTACGACCCCTTCGGTCCTTTCGGGGCCAAAGGGGTGGCCGAAGTAGCGGCGCCGCCGGCAGCGGCGGCCCTGGCGAATGCCGTCTATGACGCCATCGGCGTGCGCATCACAAAACTTCCTTTGTCGCCGGAGAACGTGCTGGCGGCGATCGCCGAAAAACGCAAGGGAGCAAAGTAGATTGGGAGCGTTGGGGCGCACGTTTTTCCTTGACAAGATTATATCGTGTAAATTATATAATATATCATTAAGGTTACAGATTAATCCCTTGCGGGATGAGGCGAGGCGAAACATGGAGTCGATACGATGAGTCAAATTGCGGTAAACACGGAAAGATGCAAGACATGCGGGGTATGCATAGAGCTTTGTCCAAGAGGGGTCTATGTCGCTACCCAGGAAGGCTACCCGGCACCCGCCCACGAGGAAAAGTGCACGAAATGCCAGCTTTGTGAGCTATGGTGTCCGGATTACGCCATCGAGATAGAGGTGGAAGAAGATGGAGCATAAAGGAAAGGTAACGCTGATGCAGGGGAATGAGGCGTGCGCCGAGGGCGCCATCGCCGCAGGAGTGAGGTTTTTTGCGGGCTACCCCATTACCCCGTCCAACGAAATTGCAAACGTTATGGCCAGGAGGCTTCCCCAGGTAGGAGGCAAATTCATCCAGATGGAGGATGAGATAGGAAGCCTGGCGGCCGCGATCGGGGCGGCCCTCACAGGGGCCAAGGCCATGGACGCAACAAGCGGCCCGGGCTTTTCCCTCAAGATGGAAAATTTAGGGCTCGCCTGCATGATAGAGGTCCCCCTCGTGCTCATCAACGTCCAGAGGGTAGGCCCTTCCATCGGTATGGCGACCTCCCCGGCCCAGGCCGACGTAATGCAGTCGAGATATGGCTCTCATGGCGATTACGCGACCATAGTGCTCTCACCCTCCTCCGTCCAGGAAATGTTCGACCTGACCGTAAGGGCCGTGGACCTCTCCGAGAGGTTCAGGGTGCCCGCCATTTTACTGGCCGACCAGGTGATAGGCCATATGCGGCAGAACGTCCGGCTCCCCGCATACGAAGACGTGAAGACGGCCTACAGGCGCGAGCCCGACGTGCCGCCAGAACAGTTCCATCCGTACAGGGGGGACGCAAAGGGCGTGCCGCCCATGGCAAAATTCGGGACCCCTTATCACTGGTACGCAAACAGCAGCGCCCATAATGAAGACAGCTTCCAGGCGACCAGTGATTTTGTCGTATCGAAGGCGCTGATCGAGAGACTTACCAACAAGATCGAGAAAAACAGGCAGGAAATCGTGGAGGTACGGGGCGAGTTCCTCGACGATGCGGACATAGTGGTCCTGGCCTATGGCTGCACCGCCATCGCCGCGCGCGGGGCGGTGCTGAGGGCGAGAGAAGGGGGGATAAAGGCAGGTTACTTAAGACCCCTCGTGCTGTGGCCGTTTCCCGAAGCTGAGGTCAAGGCTGTCTCTGGTAAGGCAAAAGCGATAATCGTCCCCGAAATGAACATGGGACAGTACGTGCATCCCGTAAGAGAAGCGGCTTGCGGCGGAAAGGCCGAGGTGTTCTCCCTTGGCAGGCCGGGAGAGGTCTTTTCTTCTTCGGAGATACTCCAAAAAATCATGGAGGTAAAGAGCGTTGTCTAAGAATGCTTCTTCTTCTTTGCTCGTGGACAAATATTTTTACACGCACCAGTTCCCCACGATGTGGTGTCCGGGCTGCGGTAACGGCACGGTGGCAATGGCCACCGTCAGGGGGATAGACAGGCTGGGGCTGGACATCGATAAGGTGATCCACGTGGCCGGCATAGGGTGCTCGTCCGTGGCCCACTGGTACACCACGTTTACCGCCCTTCAATCGGCTCACGGTCGCGCGCTGCCGAGTGCCACCGGGATAAAGCTGGCAAATCCCGAGCTCACCGTGGTGGTGACGATGGGAGACGGCGACTGCATCGCTATCGGGGGAAACCATCTCATCCACGCGTGCAGGCGCAACATAGACCTTACGGCGGTCGTCTACAATAACTTCAACTATGGCATGACAGGCGGGCAGGTAGGCCCGACGACGCCCCTCGAATCCCTTACGTCGACCACCCTTTACGGGAACATAGAGCCCCCGGTGGACATATGCAAGGTAGCCGAGGCCGCCGGCGCGACCTACGTCGCGAGGGGCGCGATCTATTATATAAAGGAATTGATAGACCTGATAGAAAAGGGCGTAAGGCATAAGGGTTTCTCCCTGATAGAAGTGATGACCCCGTGCCCCACGGTCTTCGGGAAGAGAAACGCTTTAGGCTCCGCGGCGCACATGTGGAAGGCCCAGAAAGAGTTTACCATTCCCGTGAAAAAGGCCAGGGACCTGACGCCCGATCAATTGAAAGGCAAATGGCCGAGGGGCGTTCTCGTCGACAAAGACCTGCCGGAGTTCACGGAAGAGTATGCAAAACTGATGGCTCGGGCGCAAAAAGGAAGGGCGGGAAAATGAAAGGAACAGTGGAGATACTCTTAGGCGGAACCGGAGGCCAGGGCTTAGGCCTGGCAGGCGTTATCCTTGCCCAGGCCCTTGCCGAGGAAGAGGGCAAGAACGTGCAGGAAACGGAGGCGTACGGGATATCCATGAGGGGCGGCATGAGCCGGGCCGAGGTCATGGTCAGCGAGGAGGAGATTAACGAGATCAAGGTGACGGCGCCCGACGTGCTCCTGGCCATGTCCCAGCCCGTGGCCGACATCTATATCCCCAAAACGAAAAAGGCGGGGATCATACTGGTCGATTCGGCATTCGTGAAAGATATCCCGCCAACGGAGGCGAGGGTCTTTTTCCTGCCCCTTACCCAGGAAGCAAGGGATCTCGGTCTGGAGGCGGCGGCCAATATCGTTGCCCTGGGCAGCATCGTCTCGATCTCGGGCATACTCTCCAAGGGATCTTTGGAGAACACCCTGAGAAAGAAGTTCTCCGCATCCGTCGTCGGCATCAACCTGAAGGCCCTGGAAAAGGGTTATGATATGGGGTTGCGCGAAAAAGGACTCGCGTAAGTCCGCGAAAAACGTTCTTCACTCTTTAAAGGAGGGGTAAACGTGGCGAAAAAAGAACAGGAAATCCATGAAACGGCGTCGCTCCGGTGGACACCCGTCGAAGGCTCTCCGGGGGTGTTCGAAAAGGTGCTCAACGTCGATCCCGACACGGGAAGCGTCACACGGCTTCTCAGGTACGAGCCGGGCACGGCGACCGACCAGGTGCTCACCCACGACTTCCACGAAGAGATACTCGTTATAGAGGGCGCCTTCATCGACACGAGAAGCAAGGTCACCTTCGAGAAAGGACACTACGGCTATCGCCATCCGGGCATGGTGCATGGTCCGTACTATTCCGAAGGCGGGATGACGACGTTCGAGATCAGGAATTACGAGAAGTAGGAGAGAACGGACCGGGATGCCCGGCACGTGCGGAAATTGCGGGAGGTCTATGAAAACTTTGAACCTTACGTTGAAGAGCGGCGGTCTGTTCCGGGATATCGCCTTCCCCGTGAAGCGGATGGTGAACGCGGGCTACACGGCCAGGGACCAGGAAGGCGTGAGGCGGCACATCGAAGAGCTGAGAGAAAAGGGGGTCCCCGCGCCCGCGGAGACGCCGACGCTCTACCCTGTCGCGTCCTACCTGATCGCCACGGGGGGCATGCTGGAAGTGGTGGAGGAGGATAATTCGGGAGAGGCGGAGTTTGTGCTGCTCCTGGAGGAAGGCCGCGTCCTCGTCGGGGTGGGAAGCGACCATACGGACAGGGCCCTGGAAGCGGCGAGCATCGTAAAAGCGAAACAGATATGTCCCAACGTCATCTCCCCCGTGGTATGGCCGTATGAAGAGCTGAAAGGGGTGTGGAACAGGCTGATGCTCCGGGCCTGGGTGGAAAAGGACAGGGAAAGGATACTCTATCAGGAAGCGGACCTCTCCGCCTTTATTACCGTGGAAGACCTGCTGTCATTCGTAAAAAGCAAGGTGAAAGACGGGAACCTGGAAAATACGGTAATATATTCGGGGACCGTCCCTGTTATCGGAGGAAAGGTAATCAACGGGGATGCCTTCGAGGTAGAGCTCTTCAATCCGGACAACGGGGATTCCCTCCGGTGCGCGTACAGGATCGAACAGCTCGATTACATATAAAGCCGTAAGGCGAAGGGTAGAATGAAGAAAGAGGCTCAAAAAGAAGGCAGGCTGAAACGGATAGACGACGTCAGGGTGTTGAGCGGGAACGCCTATGAAAGCATAAAAGAGGCCATCATAACCCTGAGGTTCATGCCGGGGGAGAAGCTGAGTCTGTCGACGATGACGGATGAGCTGGGCATCAGCGCCACCCCCGTGAGGGACGCTTTGAACCGTTTGGCCCAGGAAGGTTTCGTGGTTACCATCCCCTTCAAGGGGGCCTTCGTGAGTAACGTGGACGAAGCGATGGTGGAACAACTGGCAGAATTGAGGGAGCTCCTCGAGGTCGCGGCAATCAAGCGAACGGCGACGCAGTTTACGCCGGGGGACGTCAAGATCGGAGAGGAGTTGCTCCAAAGGCTCGAAAAGGCGTACGACAAGAACGACGTGACGTCCTACGTGGAGTGCTCGATGGCGTTTCACACCATGTTCATCGACAGATGTGGCAATGAAATGATGGCCAACGTCCTGCGGGGCTTCCACGACCACGTCACGAGGATAGCTTTTCTGGTGCTGGGGAGGCAGGGGAAAATATCCCCCTTCGTCGAAGACTACAAAAGGATACTGGAAGCACTGAAGAAGCGGGACCCCGAAGAAGCCGGCAGACAACTGCTGGACCATGTCACGAAGGTGAGGCACGGCTTCAACAATCAGGGGGCCGGCAGGAAATAAAAGACGGGCAGGGGTGGGCACGATGACATTGAAGGTAGCAGTGGCGCAGATGGGAGCGCCCTATTTCGAAAAGCAGCGGAACCAGCGAAAGGTCATATCCATGGCGGAAGATGCCTTAAGTCGCGGCGTGCAGCTCATGCTCTTTCCCGAAGGGGCGAACCTCGGCTATTTCGTGATGGACCAACGCAGGAGCGTCAAGGAGACATACGCGATGGCCCTCGACGCGGCGGATACACCCGATTCCCCGTGGATCGGGGAGCTGCGGGGTCTGGCCAAAAAGGGCATATACATCGGCTGCGGCTCCTTTCTCAGGACGGCGGAGGACAGGCTGGTAAACGCCCTGCTCTTTTTCTCTCCCGGCGGGGAACTGCACATCTATCACAAGACGCACCCTTTTCACGTAAAAGACGTGAGAGAAGAGGATTTCGTCGTAAAAGGGGATGCCCTGACGGTTTTTCATCAGGACGCCTTCGACGTCGGCCTCAGCATCTGCTACGACCTGAATTTCCCGGAGGTGTTCAGGACCCTCGCGCTTAAGGGCGCGCAGATCATCCTCATCGCCTCGGCGTGGCCGAAGAACGCGGGCGCTGTCTGGGATGCGCTTCTGCCGGCCAGGGCCATCGAGAACGAGGTGTGCGTGATAGCGTGCAACCAGACGGGCGGGGACTATTACGGACACAGCAAGATCATCGACTGCACGGGAAGGGTGCGCGCCCCCCTGGAGGAGGAAGAGGGCCTCGCCGTGGCGGAGATCGATCTGGAAAAGCAGGACAAGTGGAGAAGGATCGTTACCTATTTCAACGACAGGCGGCCGGAGCTTTACGGTCTCTGACAACGGTGCTTTCCGGTTCCGAAATGCCCGATGGGCAATCAGGCGATACAGCTAAAGGATGGTAAAACATGGAAAAGAGAGTGAGGGGAAGCGCGACAGCGATCAGGATTGCACTCGTTTTTCTGGCGGTAGCTGTGGGTATGTCGTGTATGTGGGGGACAGGTTACGCGGCGTCGTCCAAAGACCCGATAGTCATAGGTGGTGTATACGATCTGACGGGCGCCCTCTCCACGCATGGGAAAGGCGGCCTCTTGACCGCCAAAGCCGGTATCGACAGGCTTAACAAAGCCGGGGGGATAGCGGGCCGTCCGATAAAGTTTATCGTGGAAGACAGCGCCACGGACCCGGCCACGGGACTCAGGAAGCTCAGGAAGCTGATCCTTAAGGACAAAGCGGAATTTATTCTCATCGGGGTCAATTCAGGCGTCGCGGTAGGCGCGATTCCCCTGGCGAAAGAGTTGAACACGATCATTTTCACCGAGGCCACGGCGCGGGACATCACGGGCAAAAAAGGCAATCGCTACGTGTTCAGGGCGATCGGCGACGCCCAGATGGCGGCCATCGCCATGGCGAGGGTTGCCGGGAAGGAGCTGGGAAAGAACGCCTATGGCCTGGGCGCCGATTATGAGTGGGGCCATTCCGTCGTGGGCATGGCCGAAGACGTTTTCGGCAAGATCGGCCTGAAGATGGTCGGGAAGGCGTTTTCACCCGTGGGGACGCTCGATTTCGTCCCCTACCTGAGCAAGGTGCCCAAGCAGACGGATTTCATCGTCGCGGGATATTTCACCAGCGACGTCCTGAAGCTCGTGAACCAGGCGTGGGAAATAGGTCTTCGCAAGCCTATTTTCGTGGGTAGCATCCACTCTATCCGGTACAAGGACCTCGGCCCCGGCGCCGACCTGGTATGGTGCGGCACCTACGGGTCCCGTTCCCTGAGCGGTTATCCCGAGGACGTGAGGCCCGCCCAGAAGGCGTACAGGGATGTGGTCGGCCTCGATGACGCGGGATGGGACAAAAGCGGTGAGCTGAGCGCGGAATATATATGGGCGGGCTGGGAAGGCGTCTCCTGGATCAAGAAAGGCGTCGAGGACAGCGGCTGGAAATCCAGGGACGATAACCTGAAATTCATGAAGGCCCTCGAAGGGACCACGGTAAAGACAAGCATAGAATTTCCGACCGGCGGCAAGACCATGCGGGCCGAGGACCACCAGGCCATCACGGATATGTATGTCCTCAAGGCGGAAAAGGGCCAGATCGTCACCAAGGCGCGGGTCGCGGGGGCCGATATCCTGCCTTCATACCCTGCCCTCGTGGATTTCAGAAAAGAGTAACGATACGTGGACCTGTATGCGGCGACGGTGCGCATACAGGTCCCTTGATATAGGAAAGGCCCATGACAGACGTAATCGTGCTATCTCTCCTGAACGCGGCAGTGTGGGCCTGCGTGATCGCCATGGTCTCCCTCGGCCTCACGCTCATTTACGGCCAGCTCAGCATCATCAATATCGCCCACGGCGCCATGTACGCGATAGGGGCCGTTTCCACCTTCTACGTAACCACTTTCCTCGGGTCCTGGGCTTATTCGCTGGTCGTCGTCCCCGTCATCATGGCGATTATCGCGATCGTTATCTACGTCACCACCCTGCGGTTCAGGGTTGTCGGTTACCCCATGGCCACGACCCTCATCATTTCGTACGGGTTGATGTTCATCCTCGAACAGTGCCTCCTGCTCATATTCGGCGGTGCCCCGAGAAACATTCCCAATCCCCTGCCTTTTCAGGTGCCCCTCTTCGGGACGACCACATATTCGGGATACCGGATCTTTGCGGCGTTGTTTTCCCTGGCCGCCATCGGCACCCTCGTCGCTTTTCTCAAAAGAACGAAACTCGGGCTCTGGATCAGGGCAACCAGCCAGGACCACGATACGGCGAGCGCCATGGGCATCTCCGTCCCCTTCGTCTATATGCTCACCTTTGTCCTGGGGTCGGTGCTCGCCGCCCTTGGGGGCGTGCTGGTGGCGCCCATGACGAGCATTACCCCCAACATGGGTCACGACATATTGATCGACGCCTTCATCGTCGTCATCGTCGGAGGGTTCGGAAGCATTCCGGGGACCATCCTGGCCGCCCTGATCCTGTCGTTATCGAACGGCCTCCTGTCGGTCTATTTCGATCCCGTGCTGGCGAAAGGGATGTCGCTGGGTATCATGGTGGGCATCCTCTACTGGCGGCCCGAAGGCATACTCAGGTACTAACGTGATGACACATAAAGCCATCCATAAACCGATAGCCGTCGCCGGGGTCGCCCTGCTCCTCATGGTGGCGCCCCATTTTCTCTCCCTCTACTACAAAGAACTGCTGATAGAGATCCTCATCTTCGGATTGTTCTCTCTCGGGTTCGATATCATCTTCGGGTTCACGGGCCTGCTCAATTTCGGCATGTCGGTCTTCTTTGGTTTGGGCGGCTATCTGGTCCTGCTGCCTATCCTTCACTGGCACGTGGGCATCTGGACGGCCCTTTTGATCTGTATCGTGGGCTGCGCCCTCTTTTCCCTGGTTTACGGGTATCTTATCTCCCGGTTCAAGAGTCACTATTTCGTTGCTTTTACCATCGTCGTGTCGATGATCTTCTTTTACATCGCGATGGGACAAAGACCGCTCACCGGTTCGGACGAGGGGCTTACCCTCAAGGTGCCCGCCCTCGATTTCGGTTTGTTCAGCCTGAATT
>PLSJ01000481.1 GCA_003165115.1 Syntrophaceae bacterium
ACGTGGTGGGCCCCATCTGCGAGTCGGGTGATTTCTTCGCAAGGGACCGGAAGATGCCTCCGCTCCAGCCGGGCGCCCTTATCGCCATCATGGGCGCGGGCGCGTACGGTTTCTCGATGTCCTCCAACTACAATTCGAGACCTCGGGCAGCGGAAGTGCTCGTGAAGGGAAAGGACGTTTTTGTGATCAGGGAAAGAGAGGAGTACGCGGACCTTCTCGAAGGTGAATGTATTCCCGGTTTTTTAAAGGGGTAGCCATGGAGTCTCTTCAGTTTTTCAAAATGAGTGCAAGCGGCAATGATTTCATTGTCATGGACAACCGGGACGGATCGGTAGACGCCATGTTCCCCGATACTGCCGGCTTTGTGCAAAAAGTCTGCAGAAGGTGTCATTCCGTCGGGGCGGACGGTCTGATCCTCATCGAGAAGTCGGACAGTCTCGATTTCACCTGGCGGTTTTACAACGCGGACGGCTCGGAAGCGGAGATGTGTGGAAACGGGGGCAGATGCGCGGCCCGGTTCGCCTACATTCAGGGTATCGCGGGCGAGCGGATCACCTTCGGCACCCTTGCCGGTACGATGAAGGCGGAGATACGGCCCGACAAGAAGGTCAAGCTCCAGCTCACCCGGCCCGTGGATTTGAAGCTCGATTATCCCATCCAGCTCGACACGAAGGAGATATTCGTGAGCAGCGTCGATACGGGCGTGCCCCACGCCGTGCTCTTCACCGACCACGTGGATATGGCGCCGGTGGTGGAGCTGGGAAGGATGATCCGCTTTCACAAGTCCTTTTCGCCAAAAGGCACGAACGTCGATTTCGTGCAGGTGGTCGACAGGGATAATGCACAGATCAGGACGTACGAGCGGGGCGTCGAAGGCGAAACGTTCGCCTGCGGGACCGGGGCCGTGGCCGCGGGCGTGATACTGCGGGAAAAGGGCCTTACGGGCGAGACGGTCAATATATGGACCAAGGGCGGGGAAGTCGTGCGCGTATACGTCAACGAGGACGTGTATCTCGAAGGGAGCGCGCGCGTGATTTACGCGGGGACACTCTGGCCCGAGGCGGTGGAGTAGCATAACCCCCGATTTTTAAGGAGCATGTATGAAGCTGCGAGGGACCTACACGGCGCTTATTACCCCCTTCAGGGATGACGCGGTCGACGAGGACGCGCTAAGAGCTCTCCTGGAGCAACAGGTGCGGGAGGGCATCGACGGGGTCGTCCCCTGCGGCACCACCGGGGAAGCGTCCACGCTCTCCTATGAGGAGCACGAAAGGGTGATTGCCCTTACCGTCAAATGGGTGGGGGACAGGGTGCCCGTTATCGCGGGCACGGGCTCCAACAGCACACGGGAGACGATCGAGCTGACGGAGATTGCGAAAAACCTCGGCAGCCATGCGGCGCTCGTCGTCGCCCCCTACTACAACCGGCCTACACAAGCCGGTCTGTATAACCATTTCAGGCAGATAGCCGAAGAGGTGGACATCCCCCTGGTCCTCTACAACATACCGTCCAGGACGGGTGTCAACATGCTGCCCGACCTGGTGGCCCGCCTGGCGCAGATCCCGAATATCGCCGGCATCAAGGAAGCATCGGGCTCCGTGCAGCAGGCGGCCGACATCTACATGCTTACAAAGGGTGAATTCCCCATACTCTCGGGGGACGATAACCTCTTCCTCCCCATGATGTCCGTTGGAGGGACGGGCGTCATCTCGGTGGTCTCGAACATACTGCCCGCCCGCATGAAGGCGCTGGGGGTTGCGTTCCTCGAAGAAAAAGACCCGGTGAAGGCCCTCGACCTGCACGTCCGGCTGATGCCCTTCTTCCATAGCCTGTTCATCGAGACCAACCCCGTGCCGGTCAAGGAGGCGCTCTATCATATGGGAATGATCGAAAAGGGGATACGCCCGCCTCTTTGCGACCTTACCGTACAGAACAGCACCTACCTCAAGGAATTACTGAAAGAGCACGGGCTGTTTCAAAGGGATTAAAGACCGGCGTCGTCAAATCCCCTCTCCCCTCGGGGAGAGGGTCAGGGTAAGGGAGCGTTCCATGATAAAACTGATCATCGGCAATTACCGGGGCTAGCGTCGCCCCCTCCATGAGCAAGCTCATGGAGCCTTCCCCTCAAAAAAAGGAAGGGGCGCTTAGCGTGGAGGATTTCCCATGATAAAACTGATCATTACCGGGGCTTGCGGCCGGATGGGGAGCGCGGTCCTGAAGCTCGCGGCCTCCGATCCCGCCTTCGTCATTACCCACCTGATCGAGATCGGCACCCATCCCCTTTCCGGCTCCGCGATCGATGTCCCGGGCGTGCCGGGGGCGTCTTTTTCGCTGGAAGACAGCCTCAGCCGCGTCGTCGACGATTGCGACGTCATCATCGACTTCACCCATCCCGACGCGACGCTCCTCCATCTTCGCCTCGCCTCGGAGAGCGGCAAGGCGATCGTCATAGGCACCACGGGCATCTCCCCTGACGTCCTGGCGGAAATGAAGGCGATGCCTGGCGCAAAGGCCGTGATCTCCCCGAATATGAGCATAGGCGTCAACGTCCTCTTCACCCTTGTCGATCGGGCCGCCCGGCTCATCGGCCGCGATTATGACACGGAGATCATCGAGATGCACCATAAGTGGAAAAAAGACGCCCCGAGCGGAACAGCGGTCAAACTGCGCGACATCGTCACAGCCGCCGGAGCGGACCGCGAATGGACCGAGGTGACCGGCAGGCACGGTATGATCGGTGAGCGCGGAAGCGACGAGATCGGCGTCCTGGCGGTGAGGGCCGGCGACATCGTAGGCGAGCACACGGTCCTTTTCGCGGGCATCGGCGAGAGGCTGGAGATCACGCACCGGGCCTATTCCAGGGAGAATTTCGTGCACGGCGCGCTCGCGGCGGCAAAGTGGATCGTCCACCAGGGAAACGGCGTCAACGGCATGGGAGACGTGCTCGGCCTTTAGCGCAAGAAAGCGGCGAGAGACCGCCGTCTATTCACCCGCTCGCTTGATAAAACTTTCTCTTGGTCCTGACGCCTTTCGGCCGTCTTGTTTTCCGCTTGATAAATTTTTCTCTTGCGCCTATACTATACGCTGCGTTACCAAGCCGATAATTCATCATATTCCAGGTGTAGAGATGGCAAAATATGCAAAAATTCCTGAAGCGACGGTGAGAAGGCTCTCAAACTATTTGAAATGCCTCGAAGACCTGGAGCAAAAGGGGGAGAAGGTCGCGTCGAGCGCACTCATCGCATTGATCTGCAACGTCAACGCGGCCCAGGTGCGGAAGGACTTCGCCTATTTCGGCGAGTTCGGGATAAGAGGCATGGGTTACAGCGTCAACGAGCTGAGATATCACATCAGGGAGATCCTCGGAACGAACCGGGAGTGGAGAATCGCCGTGGTGGGGATCGGGAACCTTGGAAGCGCCCTTCTGATGTATAAAGATTTTCTGAAGCAAAGCTATAAGATCGTCGCCGCCTTCGACCAGGAGCCGGTGAAAGTCATAGGCCATATCTCGGAACAGATAGGCAAGCCCATCGAAATCCTCCACATCGACCGCCTGAAAGAAGTGGTAAAGGCGAGAAACGTGGAGATCGGTCTTATCACCACACCGCCTCCCGAGGCCCAGAAGGTGGCGAACCTTTTCGTCGAGGCCAATGTGAAAGGGATCATGAACTTCGCTCCTACCCAGATACGGGTGCCGTCGCACGTGGTACTCCGAAATGTCTTCTTCACCGCGGCCCTTGACAATCTCGTCTATCACCTCTCGAACTAGAAGCGCACCCTATCTCGCCAGCCTCGCGCTGCTCTGGCTGTCCGGGTTCAGCCTGCGCTCGACCGTGCTCGCGGNNTGCCGGCCCTTATTCCCCTGATCCATCGGGACTTTCACCTGTCACAATCGGGCGTCGGCGTGCTTACCGCGCTGCCTTCCCTCATGTTCGCGCTCGCCGCGGTGCCGGGTTCCGTGCTCATCGCCAGGTTCGGGCCCGTGCGGACGCTCGCCCTGGGTCTTTTCCTCACCGCCGTCGCCTCCGCCCTGCGCGGCGCCCATGGCGTGGCGCTGCTCTACGGCGCGACAATTCTTATGGGCGCGGGCATCTCCGTCATGCAGCCCGCCCTCCCCGGGATCGTCCGCGACTGGATGCCGGAACAGGTGGGCTTCGGCACGGCCGTCTACTCGAACGGGCTCCTCTCGGGACAGTTCCTCGTGGTCTGGCTGACCGGCCTTCTCGTCATGCCGCTTATGGCGGGCAGATGGGGGCTTGCCCTCGCCGCGTGGGCCATACCCGTTTTTATCACGTCCCTGCTCGTGACGACCCGCGCCTCCCGGAGTCGCGTGGTGGCGGAGGCCGGACCACGGGTCGCGTGGTGGCCGGACTGGAAGGACCCCCTCGTCTGGCGGCTGGGGTTCATTTTGGGCGGCGTTAACGCCACGTATTTTGCGACGAACTTCTTCCTCCCCGATTACCTGCATTACACGAACCGTCCCGAGCTAATCGTAAAGTCCCTGACCGCGCTCAATTTCTGCACGCTGCTCTCTTCGGTGCTCCTGCTCGCCCTCACCGGCCGGCTCTCGCGCCTTCGCGGCTCCTACGTCGTGTGCGGCCTGCTCCAGGCCGCGGCCGTGCTGGGCGTCGCCTTCGCGCCGGGGCAGTGGGTCGTCGCGGCGTCCGGCCTCGTCGGTTTCCTCACCGCGTCGCTGCTGATCCTGATACTTGCCCTTCCCCCGGCGCTCGCCGCCCATGACGACATGCACCGCCTCTCCGCCGGCATGTTCACGATCAGTTACTCGTGCGCCGTCGTGGTCCCGATCTTAAGCGGCCTCCTCTGGGACGTCACGCAAATGCCCGTCTCCGTGTTCCTGTTACCAGGTATGAGCGGCCTCGCCATGGCCGCGATCGCCCTGGGGCTGCGCGTGGGCGAAAGGGACCGCTGAAGAAAAAGGACTTGAGCGCCGCACCGTCGTGATGGTAACCTGCTGAAAGGTCAAAGAAGGGGGAGGCTACCGGAACGTGCAGGCTGTCCTTGGAATCGTCGTGCTGATCGCGTTTGCCAGGGCCATAAGCGAGGAGAGGAGAAAGGTCAGGGTCGGGGAGGTCCTGCTCGGCTTCTTCGTCACGTTTCTCATGGCCCTGCTCATGCTCAAGGTCCCCTTTCTCCGAAATGTCTTCGACCTCCTGAACAGGACCGTTTCCCTCCTCGAAGAATCGACCCGCGCGGGCACGTCGTTTGTTTTCGGGTACCTCGGCGGTGGCCCCCTCCCCTTCGACGAGACACATCCCGGCTCCGCCTTTGTCCTCGGGCTCCGGGCCCTCCCCATCGTCCTGGTGGTGAGCGCACTTTCTTCCCTGCTCTTCTACTGGCGCATTCTCCCTGTCGTGGTGAGGGCCTTTGCCTGGCTGTTCGAGAAGACGATGCGGGTAGGCGGCGCCGTGGGTCTCGCCGCTTCCGCGAACATCTTCCTGGGCATGGTCGAATCGCCCCTCTTTGTCCGGCCCTACCTGAAAGAGATGACGAGGAGCGAGCTTTTCATCACGATGAGTTGCGGTATGGCGGGGATAGCGGGCACGGTCATGGTGCTCTACGCCTCGATACTCAGGTCGATCATGCCCGACGCGATGGCGCATATACTCATCGTATCGATCATCAGCATACCCGCCGCCATCATGATCTCGAAAGTGATGGTCCCGGAAACGGGCGGGAGGACCGCGGGCATGATATCACCTCCCCGGCAGGCCACGAGCACCATCGACGCGATCACCCAGGGGACCATGGACGGCATCGGCCTCCTTATCAATATCGTCGCGATGCTCGTCGTCCTCGTCGCCCTCGTCTCTCTCGCGAACAGGCTCCTCGGGCTCCTGCCCGGCGTGGCAGGAGGGCCGGTCACCCTGCAAAGGCTTCTCGGTCTTCTCATGGCGCCCGTCGTGTGGCTTATCGGCATACCCTGGTCGGAGGCACAGACAGCGGGAGGACTCATGGGGACCAAGACCATTCTCAACGAGATGCTGGCCTATCTCGATATGGCGAAGCTCCCGCCCGGCGCATTGAGCCCGAAGAGCAAGCTGATCATGATCTACGCGCTCTGCGGGTTTGCAAACCTCGGGAGTCTCGGCATCATGATAGGGGGTATGGGGAGCATGNNCCTGGGAAGCCTCGGCATCATGATCGGGGGTATGGGGAGTATGGCGCCCGAGAGGAGGTCCGAGATCATCGGCCTGGGCATCAAGTCTCTCATCTCGGGCACACTCGCGACCCTGCTCACCGGGGCCATAGTGGGCCTTATCTCCTGAGGCCAGAGGCGCCGGCTCGGGAAAAGGCTTTATTCGAGATAAGCGCCGATGATGCAGCGGAGACCGGCCACCAGGGGGGCGATCGACCGGACGACGCCAAGGTTGTCCAGCACGGCCTCGATCACCTGCCTGTTGATCGCCTTCCTCCCCATCTGGATTTTGAGCGTGGCAAGGTCGGCGAGCGCGTCCCTCCGGGCCTCGAAGGGCGTGGCCTCGTCTTTCTCGAGCACCTCTTCGATATCGGCGACGATTGCCTCGACGGCCCGACCGGAAGTACGAACGTCCTGTCTTCCGCCGGCTACCGGTTCTGTCTCTTTCGGCGGCATCGGGACCGAAGGCTCGATGGGCAGCCCTTTCCTGAAGGCTTGAGGGTCCTGACGATAGCGCGCGATGATCCCCGTCTCTCCCCCTTCCTCCACAAAAACGCTCCCCTCCATCGTGATGGCGGCGCTGATCCCGCCCCACATATCGAGGGCGGCGCTGATGATGAGTCCCCTGTCGCCCAGAAAGTTTACGGCCTGCTGAAGCTCATCCCTCTCGCTGATCCCCATCGTGGACGCGAAATCATTCACCATGAAAAGGAAGTTCGGATGGGGGGCGGCCTCGGCAAGGTCGTATAGGTGCACGAGAAATAGCTCGCCCAGTTCTTCGGTC